>NZ_JBXFWM010000008.1:0-106597 GCF_056856655.1 Stenotrophomonas sp. STEN033 | reverse complement strand
GTCCCCGCTGGGCCTCGGGGGTGTCCACGCGGGCGCTCGGGTCCAACTGCGCGGCCGCCCCGGGCCCCCCCCACTACAGGTGAGGCTGTAACGGTGAAGTCCCCTGCCCGGCATGGCTCGGCATTACAAGTTGGGATTCCCGGTAAAGCCCCTTGCCGAGCATGGCTCGGCACTACGGGGCTCCCCTTGCGCGTTGCGCGCAAGGGGGAAGGCAGTCAGAGAAACAGATCCGGCATCAACGGACGCGACGGGTCCACCGCATAACCCGACAAATCGGTGATGCCAGCCTCAGCCAGCACCTCGTCATCCAACAGGAACTGCCCGCTGAACCCGGCCGCCGGCCGCGTCAGCACCGCATGGGCGGCATCCGCCATGATTTCCGGCTTGCGGCAACCACCCACGTCCACGCCAGGAATCATGTTGATCGCGTCGGTGGCAATCACCGTGCGCGGCCACAAGGCATTGACCGCCACGCCCTTGCGGCCGAACTCTGCTGCCAGGCCCAGGGTGACGAAGCTCATGCCCATCTTGGCCAGGGTGTAGCCGGTATGCGGGCCCCACCATTTCGGATCGAGGCTGGGCGGCGGCGCCAACGTCAGGATGTGCGGGTTGGGGGCCTGCAGCAGGTGCGGCAGGCAGGCCTGCGCGCACAGGAAGCTGCCGCGTGAGTTGACCTGCTGCATCAGGTCGAAACGTTTCATCGGCGTGTCCAAGGTGCCACGCAGCCAGATCGCCGAGGCGTTGTTGACCAGGATGTCGATGCCGCCAAAGGTGTCCACGGTTGCAGCTACTGCCGCATTGACCTGGTCTTCTTCGCGGATGTCGCACTTCAGCGCCAGACCCTGCCCACCCGCGGCATTGACCGCCTCGGCCGCGGTATGGATGGTGCCCGGCAGCTTGGGATTGGCGACCGCCGACTTGGCGGCGATGGCGACGTTGGCACCATCGCGCGCGGCGCGCAGGGCGATGGCCAGGCCGATGCCGCGCGAGGCGCCGGTGATGAAAAGGGTCTTGCCTTGCAAGCTGCTCATGCGCACTCCGGAACCGGTAAGAAAGCTGTCCGCATTATGCAGATACCAGCACCCACGCACAGTCCCGCCGCTTTCCTGAGGCGCGACACTCAGGGTTCATATGGTTTGCCGATACTTGTGCACTATCGCGCAAGGATTCCCGATGAAGACACTGCACCTCGCTGCTCCGCTGCTGCTCGCCCTGAGCCTTGCGGCATGCCAGAAGCCACACCCCGCTGCCGAAGTTGCGTCGGCGACCAAGGATGTCACCGCGCAGACCACCGGCCTGGGCGAACAAGCCACCCGCATCGGCCCCACCGCCGTATGGACGGGATCGATTGAGGCCTGCCGCACCGACACCGCCGCCGACAACTGCCTGTTGCAGGTAATGCGCACCGCCGGCGCGTCACCTGTCGCACTGGCGGCTGCCAGCACCTTGTCCGCGCAGGGCAAGCCGGGCTATGTGACCGCATGGCAGGACGTCGAAGGCGTCGGCGTGGCCACGCTGGAATTCCCGTTCCGCGCCAACACCAACCAGGGCACCTGGCTGGTGGATGCCAATGGCCTGGCCATCGATGTGGACGAGGAAGTGCTGGATGACACGGCACGCGGCTCGGACGCCTACAAAGCCTTCTCCAGCAAGCATCCCGACTCTGGCCCGTTCGCGCCGGCAGTGGCCGCCGGCACCCAGGCCTTGCCAGACGGCGGTGTGCGCCTGCGCTACACCACACCGCTGCGCAGCTGCCATGCCTGCGCCGATGATGGCCATGTGACCATCGGCTACGACTTTGATGGCAAGCGCGGCTTCAAAGGCAAGCAACTGCTCGAGCTACGCTGAGAAAGCGCCCGTTGTCGCAGGGCAAGCACTTGCGCTCGGCACAGGCAGTGAAGCTCAATGCCGCCCGGGCGCAGCCATGCGCCGCGCATAGCGCTCCAGCAGCTGCGGCACGATGCGCCGGTGCACGGGTGCTACCGGCAACATGTACAGCCGCCCAAACGGCCGGTGCAGGTGAACCACGGTGCTCACCTGCAGCTGGCAGCCGTCGTGCCCGGGGCCAAGCTCTACTGACAGTTCGACGCGCAGGTGACGGTCGCTGTCGCCCAGTACCACGCCATCGCCCGTCAACGCCCGCACAGTGAATATCCCGAGCCTGTCGCCAACCGCCAGTCCTTCCGGTGCCTGCACCGGCACGCTGCGGATCGCGCCCAGGTGCTTCATTCCCAGCAGGCGCATTCCGGCATTGCGCAGCCGCATCAGGCCCTCGAACCAGGCCGGCACCTGCCGGGCGATATCCAGATAGGCCTGCACCGCACTGTCCGGCCGGCGCTGCAAACGCAGCTCGGCCGCATGGGCGAAATGGCTGCCGGGCAACAGCGGGTGCAGCATCGCATCGGCGCCTATCTCGACCTCGCAAGCACGCCCAATACGGCTCAAGGCTTGGGTCCCTGCCCCTCGTTGTCTTCCCAGTGCAGGATGCGGCGGGTGACAAAACGATAGACCGGCTTGCCTGTCGCAAACCAAAGCTCGCGTATCCATGAGTGCCGTTTTAGCAGGCGCAGCTCCACCGGGGTCAATGCCTGGCGGCAGTACATGCGCTTGTGCTTGAGCAGGTGACGCAGGTCCTCGCGCGCCAACAGCCGCATCCAGCGCGAACGCGGGTTGCCGCACACGGCCAGCTGGAAGTCGATCAGCGCCGGTGAACCATCCTCGCGTACCAGCCAATTGGCCTCCTTGGCCAGGTCGTTGTGGGCGATGCCGTGGCGGTGCACGCGTTGCAGCAGGCGCCGCGCCGCGCGGAAATAGCCCACGTCGCCATGCGGCGGGCGCTGGTACATGGCCGCGCCCTCCATGAAGCTGCGGTCCAGCCAACGCCCATCCCAGGCCAGCAACCGCGGCGTCGCCTCCATGCCGGCAAGCTTGGCCAGCGCGCGCGCTTCGCGCCGCGCCAGCCACCACGCAGGCAATCGCAGCCACCAGGGCGTCGCCCCGAGGTCTCGGCGCACGAAGCGTCCGTTGGGGCCTTCCATTAGCAGGATGCGCCCGAAGCTGTCTGCTTTGAGCGCGGCAACGGTAGCCGGTGAGGATTCAGTCATCACAATAGTCTAGTCGCCACGCTGGCATTCACCGAACGGCATCGCAGGTGAACAGGCCACCGCACATTCCACTGAACCTCCACCGCTGCCATCGGTCTGACTCGGGCTTCCCTTTATAATCGGCCGATGAATTCTTCCTGGATCGACGCCACGCTTGCGTGGATCGCCGCCCATCCCGTCCTTGCTGGCCTGGCGATCTTCGCCATTGCCTTCTGCGATGCCGTGATCATCCTTGGCGCCATCGTGCCGGCCCTGCCGCTGATGATCGCGGTAGGTGTATTGATCGGCATGGGCGAGCTGTCCGGCCCCTATGCGGTGATATGTGCAACCTTGGGCGCCTTCGCCGGCGACGGCTTGAGCTATTGGGTGGGCCGCCGCTGGGGTGATCGCCTGCGCGGCGTCTGGCCGTTCAGCCGCTACCCGCAACTGCTCGACCGTGGCGAGTTCATGTTCCGCCGCAATGCCTTCAAGAGCATCCTGATCGCCCGCTACGTAGGCGCCATCCGGCCCTTCGTGCCAGCAATCGCCGGCATGGCCAACATGCGCTTCAGCAGCTATCTCAAGGCCAGCGGCCTGGCCTGCCTGTCCTGGGCGATCCTGTTCCTGCTACCCGGCTGGGCGCTGGGCCAGGCCTATGACGCCGTGGCGGCGGTGGCCGGGCGCCTGTTCCTGGTGATTGCCCTGCTCGGCACCTTGCTGGGACTGGTCTGGGCCATCGTGCTGTACAGCTACCGCTGGTCGGCGGCACGCATGGACGGATGGCTGGCCCGGCTGCTGGCCTGGTCACACCGCCACCCGCACTTCATCGGCCATTCGCTGAGCGACCTGTTCGACCCCAAGCGTCGCGAATCGGTGCCGCTGGCGATGCTGGCGCTGATGCTGCTGGTGCTGGGTTGGGGCTGGTTCGCGCTGCTGATGGTGGTGGTGGGACATGGCGAGCCGCTGGCGCTGGACCTGGCGGTGCACCGGCTGATGCTGGCCCTGCGCAACCCGCTGGCGGACTATCCAATGGCGGCGCTGGCCTCGCTGGGCGATTGGCAGGTGCTGTTGCCGGCGATTGCCGCGGGCATGGGCTACCTGGCCTGGCGGCGGCGCTGGATGGCGGTCTTCCATTGGTTGGCGGCGCTGGCTTTCGGCCTGGCCCTGACCAAGCTGCTGGGCGCCACCGTCGATGTGGTGCGGCCGCCGGCCGCGAGCAGCGGGTTTGGTTTCCCGTCGGTGGCAGTGACCATGGCGACCATCACCTTTGGCTTCTTCGCCGTGCTGATCGGCCGTGAACTGCCAGGACGTACCCGCGTCTGGCCGTACCTGCTGTCTGGCGCGGTGGTCACCGTGATCGGCTTTGCCCGCATCTACCTGGGCGCGCACTGGCTCAGCGACGTGATCGGCGGCATGTTGTTCGGCGTGTTCTGGCTGTTGGTGCTGGGCGTGGCCTATCGGCGCCGCTTCAACCGCTCGTTCTGGGTCAAGCCGGTAGCCTGGCTGTTCTATGGCGTGTTCGTGATTGCCGGGCTCTGGTATGCCCCGCGCAACGTGCCGGCCAAACTGGCCAAGTTTGAACCTGCGGCTGCCAGCATCGTGCAGATGGACGCCTCGCATTGGTGGCAAGCGGGTTGGCGCGAGCTGCCGGCACGCCGCAATGATTTCGATGATGACCAGCGTTGGCCGCTGGACGTGCAGGTGGCCGGGCCGCTGCCCGCCCTGCAGCAGCAGCTCGAACGCAATGGCTGGAACCGGCAACCACAGGCGGGCTGGCAGCAGGCGCTGATGATGCTGGACATGAAGGCCACGCCGCAGCAGGTACCGGTATTGCCGGCAACGCTGGACACCAATGTCGAGGCACTGCTGATGCTGCGCCCCGGCGAACGCCCGGATGAGGTCTACGCCCTGCGGCTATGGCCCTCTTCGGCCCGTCTGCAGCCGGGACAGGCTCCGGTGTGGCTGGGCAGCGCACAGACCCTGCGTTACCAGCGCCACCTCAAGTTGTTCGGAATGTGGCGGCCGCTGCGTGGGGTAGACCCCGCGCTGGATGCACTCAAGCAGTCGCTGGATGGCGTTGAAACCCAGCAACAGGTGCAGCCGGAAACCGGCTTGCCGTTGTTGATGATCCGCGCCGAACCAACACCATGACAACGTAGTGCCGAGCCATGCTCGGCAAGAGGGGCGTTCCCCGCGACACGTCAGTGCGGTAGTGCCGAGCCATGCTCGGCAGGAGGCATTATCGGGACAGCTCCTGCCGAGCATGGCTCGGCACTACGACCGCGGACCGCGTTGCCCGCTCACGCCGCTCCTGCAACTCGGCTACAGATCGCCCTCGATCGGCACGTCCAACTCGGGGATCCACTCCAGCAAACGATCCAGGCGCCGCTGCGGATCGTTCTCCTGCAGCAGCTGCAACCGCTGCGTTTCACGCAGCGGCAATAGTTCGGCCAGGCGCCAGCCCACCCACGCCGCCTGATCCAGCTGCGCCGGACCGGCAGTCGTGTACTCGCCACCAATCTGTTCGATGATGTGCTCCAGCACCGTGCCCAGCAAACCGTGCTCGGGCTGCAGTTCGTCATCACTGTCGCGCTCGCACCACTCCACGTCGGCCATCACCAGGCCGTTGTCACGCACGTGGCTTGCACTCACATGGAAGCGCCGCGCACCGCGCAGTCGCAACACCAGGATGCCGTCCGCACCGACATCGAAATCCTCGACCACTGCCTCCACCCCCCATGCAGCAGGGATCGCCGGCGCACCCACTTCTTCACCCTCCAGGATCAGGCACACGCCGAAACTGCTGCCGCTGCGCCCACATTCGCGCACCAGGTCCAGATAGCGCGGTTCAAATACACGCAGGCTCAAGGTCGCACCGGGCAGCAACACCGCGTGCAGGGGAAACAGGGCAAGACTGAGCAATTGCATCATCCGGGTAACGTTTCAGCAGACGCCCTGATGGTACTCCACCGCATCGAAGCGACCATTCATCGCCTGCCGCAGCCGCCGCTGCAGCGCCGGGTTGCATGCAACCCGGCCTGCCTCATCAACTGCCCTGCAGTTGCGCCAGGAAACGTCGCGGTGCGCCATCAAAGCCGCCGTTGGACATGAACACCACGTGGTCGCCAGCACGTGTGACATTGCCGAGCTCGCTCAGCAATGCGTCCGTATCGGATACGGATTGCGCATCCCCACGCACGGCATCGATCACCCTGGCGGCATCCCACGGCAGTTCCGGACGCGCCAGGAACACCACCGCATCGGCAATGTCCAACGACGGCGCCAGCGCCTGCGAATGTGCGCCCAGGCGCATCGAGTTGCTGCGTGGCTCCATCGCCACCACGATGCGTGCCTCACCCACCCTGGCGCGCAGCCCTTCCAGCGTGGTGTGGATCGCTGTCGGGTGATGGGCGAAATCATCGTAGATGGTGATGCCCTGCGCCTGGCCGATGACCTCCATGCGCCGCTTGACGCTGTGGAAACCCGCCAGGGCCGGCGCAACCTGTGCCGGATCCACGCCCACCGCATGCGCGGCTGCCAGCGCGGCCAGACCATTGAGCACGTTGTGCCGACCCAGCAGCGACCATTCCACCGTTGCCACTTCAACACCGCGATGCAGTACCGCGAAAGCGCTGCCGTCCTGCTGGATCAGGCGCGCGCTCCATTCCAGCGCCGGATCAAATCCAAACCGTTCGACCGGCGTCCAACACCCCATCGCCAGCACTTCGGCCAGATAGGTGTCCTCACCATTGACGATCAGGCGGCCACGGCCCGGTACGGTGCGCACCAGGTGATGGAACTGACGCTGGATCGCAGCCACGTCCGGGAAGATGTCGGCGTGATCGAATTCCAGGTTGTTGAGGATGGCGACCAGCGGACGGTAATGGACGAACTTGCTGCGCTTGTCGAAGAACGCGGTGTCGTACTCGTCAGCTTCCACCACAAAAAGCGGTCGACTTGAACCTGATCGATCCGAAAGGATCGACGCGTCCTCCCCTTCCCCCGCCGGGGGAAGCTGCCCCGCAGGGGCGGATGAGGGTAAGACCTTGCCCGCAACCTCGACCAGCGACCGTCCCAATCGCGCCGACACCCCGAAATCCTCGGCCACGCCGCCGATCAGGAAGCCCGGCTCACGTCCTGCGGCCTGCAACAGATAGGACAGGATGGTGGTGGTGGTGGTCTTGCCGTGGGTACCCGCCACAGCCAGCGTGTCACGACCGGGCAGCACCCGTTCGGACAGCCATTGCGCCCCGGAGGTATAGCGACGGCCTGAATCGAGCACAGCCTCGACCGCAGCATTGCCACGCGAAAGCGCGTTGCCCACCACTACTTCGTCGCAATCCGCACTGATATTGGATGGCAGGTAGCCCTGCGACAGGCGGATACCCAAGGTTTCCAATTGCGTGGACATCGGCGGATAGACCGCCTGATCGCTGCCCTCGACCTGATGACCGAGTTCGCGGGCCAAGGCGGCCACACCGCCCATGAAAGTGCCGGCAATGCCGAGAATATGGATCTTGCTCATTCACCGATTGTCGCCGATGCGTCGATCCAGGGGTATCCGGAGCAACCCCCAGCTGTACCCCTAATCACATGTAGGGGATTCCCCGATACCGTCACACGACATTCACACTGAAAATACGTGACGCCAGCCTCAGTATCCCTCAGGTCCTACTCCCCAAGAGGCCATCCCCAGGGAGCTCATGCTGATGGGGCCGTGAGCACGCCCTTAGCTGGCTTTTATAAGCGAAACGCCCGGATCCAGTGCATGGATCCGGGCGTTTCCGTATGCGCGGCGGCCTTCGCTGACACGCAGACGGCCGTGGCGGTCACCCGCCACAGCCGGACATCCTCAGCGCTTGATCGCCGCCAGGATGCGGGCCAGCACTTCGTCCAGCGCGCCAACGCCATCGACGCGGGCCAGGGTGCCCTTGGCGGCGTAGAAATCGATCACCGGCGCGGTGGAATCGTTGTAGACCTGCAGGCGCTGGCGCACCGATTCCGGGTTGTCGTCGGCGCGGCCCTGCTCCTTGGCGCGGCCGGCGATGCGCTCGACCAGCAGTTCGGTCGGCACGTCCAGCTGCACGATGGCATCCAGCGGCTGGTTCAGCTTGGCCAGCAGTTCACCCAGTGCATTGGCCTGGGCCACATTGCGCGGGTAACCGTCCAGGATGAAACCCTTGGCGGTATCGGCCTGGGACAGGCGCGACTCCAGCATGCCCAGCAGGATGTCGTCGGACACCAGGTTGCCGGCATCCATCACCGCCTTGGCCTGCTTGCCCAGCTCGGTGCCGGCAGCCACTTCGGCGCGCAGCAGGTCACCGGTGGAAATGTGCGGAACCTGCAGTTGTTCCTTCAGGCTCGTCGCCTGCGTGCCCTTGCCCGAACCGGGCGGTCCCAACAGAACCAATCGCATTCCTGACTCCCATATGTTTGAGGTAACGGGACGGACAGCGGCGTTAGACTCATGGGCCGATTCACGCTGCACCGCAATATGTGCAGCTTACCGCATCCGGCCAATGTCCCGGAATGTCCCCCGCTCTGGAGAGTATTGCCCATGTCCAAAGGCACCTTGCTATATGCCCAGTCCGGCGGCGTCACCGCCGTCATCAATGCCACCGCCTCGGCCGTCATCAGCGAGGCAAGATCGAAGAAAATCAAGGTGTTGGCTGCACGCAACGGCATCCTCGGCGCCCTCCGCGAGGAGCTGATCGATACCTCGAAGGAGTCGGCCGCCAACATCGCCGCACTGGCCCACACCCCGGGCGGCGCGTTCGGCTCGTGCCGCTACAAGCTCAAGTCGCTCGAGGCCGACCGCGCCAAGTACGAGCGCCTGCTGGAGGTGTTCAAGGCGCATGACGTGCGCTGGTTCCTCTACAACGGTGGCAATGACTCGGCCGACACTGCGCTGAAGGTCTCACAGCTGGCCAAGGAGTTTGGCTACCCGCTGACCTGCGTAGGCGTTCCCAAGACCATCGACAACGATCTGGCGGTCACCGATACCTGCCCTGGCTTCGGCTCGGCGGCCAAGTACACCGCCATTTCGGTGCGCGAGGCGGCGCTGGATGTGGCGGCGATGGCCGAAACCTCGACTCGCGTCTTCATCTACGAAGCGATGGGCCGCCATGCCGGTTGGCTGGCCGCAGCTGCAGGACTGGCTGGCGAGAACCCCGATGACGCGCCGCAGATCATCCTGTTGCCGGAGCGTGCCTATGACGAGCCGGTGTTCCTGGCCAAGGTGAAGCAAGTCGTTGAGAAGGTCGGTTTCTGCGTCGTGGTGGCCAGCGAGGGCATCCATACCGCCGACGGCCAGTTCGTCGCCGATGCCGGCGGGGTCAAGGATTCCTTCGGCCACACCCAACTCGGCGGCGTGGCCTCCTACCTGGCCGGCAAGGTCAAGGCCGAGCTCGGCTACAAGGTGCACTGGACCTTGCCCGACTACCTGCAACGCTCGGCCCGCCACATTGCCTCCAGGACCGACTGGGAACAGGCGCAGGCGGTGGGCAAGGCAGCGGTGCAGTTCGCGCTGAAGGGACAGAACTCGGTGATGCCGGTGATCGTGCGCAGCTCCGACGTACCGTACCGCTGGAAGATCGAAGCCGCGCCGTTGTCCAAGGTAGCCAACCACGAGAAGAAGATGCCGGCCGGCTTCATCCGCAAGGATGGCTTCGGCATCACCGAAAAAGCACGCCGCTACCTGCAGCCGCTGATCCGTGGCGAAGCGCCGCTGCCGTATGGCCGCGATGGCCTGCCCAAGTACGTGACGTTGAAGAACATCGCCGTAGCCAGGAAGCTCCCGAGCTGGGAAGCCTGAGCAGGCAATGTAGTGCCGAGCCATGCTCGGCAGAGGCTCCACCGGCAACGCCTCAGCCGAGCATCGCTCGGCTATACAGGGGATGATTTCCTGGTAACGCCTCAGCCGAGCATGGCTCGGCTCTACAGGGGACGATTTCCCGGTAACGCCTCAGCCGAGCATGGCTCGGCTCTACAGGGGACGATTTTCTGGTAACGCCTCAGCCGAGCATGGCTCGGCTCTACAGGGGACGATTTTCTGGTAACGCCTCAGCCGAGCATGGCTCGGCTCTACAGGGGACGATTTCCCTGTAACGCCTCAGCCGAGCATGGCTCGGCTCTACAGGGCAGGTACTGCCATGACTTCAGACAGGTGTGGCGCGCGGAATGGCGGCGCATCCTTCGGCCAAGGTTCCCACCCGGCCGGTGCAGCATGTTCCGCAAGATAGTGATCGGGATGCTTGGCTTCCTCGTCGTCTGCATATTGGCCGGCGCGGGTTACCGCGTTGGTCAGCATCTGGCACAGCAGGACAAGGCAGCCGCCGCAAGGTAAACCATCCCGGCATCAACCCGTCACAACAAATGGCGCTCCTCTCCGCTGCCATCGGCATGCCCTGGCTGACACATTCCAAATCCATGTCAGTGCCGCTAGCATCGCCTGTTCAGGCAGGGGGCCTATCCACATGTCATCACTTCTGTTCCGCTGCGTCGCCATGGCGCTGGCACTGCATGCGGCATCCAGCAACGCAGCCAATCAGGGGCTGGACTCACACGCGCTTGCGAGCGCTGTCGAAACTGCACCTGCACCGGCAGCTGACACGCTTCCCATGATTCCTGCCGGCACGCCCGTCATTATTGAAATCGCCGAACCCCTGGCATCCTCCACCAATAAGCGCGGCGACGTATTCGCCATCACGCTGGTCGAGCCACTGCTGCTGGATGGCGTTGAACGCCTCCCGCGCGGCATCCGTGGAACCGGTCAAATCGTCCACGCCGCAGCGGCGCGTGGCGGCGGCGCCCCCGGTGAACTGCTGATTGCCGCACGCACATTGGAAACATCGCAGGGCCAACTGCTGCTGCGCGGTTTCAGTCTCGGTGCCGCCGGTGATGACAACACCGGCATGGCGCTTGGCGTATCAATCGCAGCGGGGCCTTTTGCGATGTTCATCCGAGGCCGGGAAATCGAGATTCCCGCAGGCACGCGCGGCATCGCCAGAACCAAGGCCGCGGCAACACCTGTAACCAGCGCAACTCCTGCCGCCGAGCCGGACACCACAAGCCATCCTGATCCAGCCGTCGACTCCGGCAACGGCAGCACCGCCGTTGCCGGCCCTGTTGTCCCACCCCCGCCGGAAACCCCGGCCCAATCCAAGGAATAGTTCGATGCGCCTACGTTCGTGCGCGATGGCACTGTCTGCAAGCTTGCTGATACCGCTTGGTGCTTTCGCACAGCAAGTGCAGGCACCCACCGATGCCACCATCGCCACCCAGGAAGCGTCCGTCAGTGCGCCGGAGGAAGCAGAAGCAGCCGATACCGCGACAGCTGGTGATACGGCGCAAACCGCGCCTGCAGCGGTCGCTGACAGTCCTGCCGCAGCTGAATCCCCCGCCCGCAGCGGTCTGATTGCAGCCGCACCCGCCGACAAGGCACAAATCGTGTTCTTCCGTCCCTCAAAATTCACTGGCGGCGCGATCGGCTTCAAGGTCCGCGAGGGTCAGCAGGAACTGGGCAAGCTGCGCAGCGGCAATTATTTCATCCACCTTGCCGAGCCCGGCACCCATGAGTACACCGTCCACTCCGAGGCCAAGGACGTGTTGACGATTGAGGTGGAAGAGGGTGAGACCTACTTCGTGCAGGGAACCATCACCATGGGCGTGTTCGCAGGCCGTCCCAACCTGTCGCCATCCGACCAGAGCACCTTCGACGGCATGGCAGACAAACTCACACTGCGCGAGTAAGCAGCATGGCATGGGCGCAGCGCTGCGCCCTGCAGTGACCTGCCGCCCTCAGCGACAGCTTGCTCCTTCCATTCTCAGGACGGCCGAATACGCTGGCAATGCGGCCAGGCGCCCCGCCGCCGCCTGCGTCTTGGCATCTTCCAGGTACACCCGGTTCTGACCCTGCCCGTCCAGCGCCACCTGTTGGCCGGCCGGTTTTCGCCACACCTCGATCAAGGCCTGCTGCGTGTTGCAGCTTGCCGAGGGGATGCGCACGACTTCGTTGAGTTTCCAACCGCTGGCTTCGCTGGGCGTCACCTTGGTTGAATCAAGGAAAGCAGCGCGCGCCTGACATTGCGCGCTGATCCGCACCAACTGCATGTCATAGGGAGCGGCGGCATCGCCAGTGAAACGCCCTTCGATGCGGGTGCAGGCTTCGGGAATCTGTCGCACGGTGTGCAGCGCAGCAACGGCCTGTGGGCTGGCTGCTGGCCGTTCGATCTCGGGCTTGGCGTTGGCCGCGAACAGCGGCAGTGGCAGCGCGGCAAGCAGGATCAAGTGGAATGCGACTTTCATCATGGTGTTCCCTATCGGCAAGCTGCCGACGTTGCCAGCGTCTGCCTGAACCGCCGGGCAAGAACGCTGCCTGCTGGCGGTGGAGACAGCTGGCAGTCATACTCAGGCCGCCTCAGAGTGTTTGAACACAGCGACACGTACCACAGCCGCACGCGGCCCGGGTCTGTTCCAGTGCTTCGATCTACCCGGCGTGTCCCCGCTTCATCCACAGCTGGATGGCATCCACCAACGCTGGAGGGGTCATGCTCGAACAGTACGGTCTTGTGCTTTCGCTTGTCTGCGCCGCTGTCGCCATCGTCTACGGCATCATCTCGGCCCAATGGGTCCTACGCCAACCTGCCGGCAATGCCCGCATGCAGGAAATCGCCGCCGCCATCCAGGAAGGTGCGCGCGCCTATCTCAACCGCCAATACCTGACCATCGCCATCGTCGGCGTGGTGTTGTTCGTGCTGGTCGGTGTCTTCCTCAGCTGGTACACGGCGATCGGTTTCGCCATTGGCGCGGTGCTGTCCGGTGCTGCCGGTTATATCGGCATGAACGTGTCGGTACGTGCCAACGTGCGCACCGCCGAGGCCGCTCGCAACGGCATGAGCGCGGCCATGGATGTGGCGTTCCGCGGCGGTGCGATCACCGGCATGCTGGTGGTCGGGCTGGGCCTGCTTGGCGTGGCGGGCTACTACCTGCTCCTGCAGCGCATGGGTCTGAGCCAGGCCGACAACCTGCATGCGCTGGTTGGGTTGGCATTTGGCAGCTCGCTGATATCGATCTTCGCGCGACTGGGCGGCGGCATCTTCACCAAGGGTGCGGACGTCGGCGCCGATCTGGTCGGCAAGGTCGAAGCCGGCATTCCCGAGGACGACCCGCGCAACCCGGCGGTGATCGCCGACAACGTCGGTGACAACGTTGGCGACTGCGCCGGCATGGCTGCCGATCTGTTCGAGACCTACGCGGTAACGGTGATCGCCACCATGCTGCTCGGCGGCATGATGATGGCCGAAGTCGGCCGCAACGCGGTGCTGTACCCGCTGGTGCTGGGCGGCGTGTCGATCATCGCCTCGATCATCGGTGCGTTCTTCGTCAAGGTGAAAGCCGGCGGCTCGATCATGGGCGCGCTGTACAAGGGCGTGATCGTCTCCGGCGTGCTGGCCGCCATCGCCTTCTGGCCGGTCACCACGCAACTGATGGCCGATTCCAGCCACGGTGCCACCAATCTTTACATCTGCGCCTTGATCGGCCTGGTGTTGACCGGCCTCATCGTGTGGATCACCGAGTACTACACCGGCACCCAGTACAAGCCGGTGCAGCACGTGGCGCAGGCATCGACGACCGGCCACGGAACCAACATCATCGCCGGCCTCGGCGTGTCGATGAAATCCACCGCACTGCCGGTTATCGCAGTGTGTGTGGCGATCTGGTCGGCCTTCCACTTCGGCGGCCTGTACGGCATCGCCATCGCAGCAACTGCGATGCTGTCGATGGCCGGCATGATCGTCGCGCTGGATGCCTACGGCCCGATCACCGACAACGCCGGCGGCATCGCCGAGATGGCAGAGCTGCCGTCGGACATCCGCGACATCACCGATCCGCTGGATGCAGTGGGCAATACCACCAAGGCGGTGACCAAGGGCTATGCGATCGGTTCGGCGGCATTGGCAGCACTGGTGCTGTTCGCCGACTACACCCACAACCTGCAGGTGGCGCATCCGGGCGAGGCCTTTGCCTTCGATCTGTCCGACCACACGGTGATCATCGGCCTGTTGATCGGCGGCTTGATCCCCTACCTGTTCGGCGCGATGGCGATGGAAGCGGTAGGCCGCGCGGCCGGCGCGGTGGTGGAAGAAGTACGCCGCCAGTTCCGCGAGATCCCCGGCATCATGCAGGGCACCGCCAAGCCGCAGTACCACAAGGCGGTGGACATGCTCACGCGCTCGGCGATCAAGGAAATGATCGTGCCGTCATTGCTGCCGGTCGCAGTACCGGTGGTGGTTGGCCTGCTGCTCGGGCCGAAGGCGCTGGGTGGCCTGTTGATCGGCACCATCGTCACCGGCCTGTTCGTGGCGATCTCGATGACCACCGGTGGCGGTGCCTGGGACAACGCCAAGAAATACATCGAGGACGGTCACTTCGGCGGCAAGGGCAGCGAAGCGCACAAGGCGGCGGTGACTGGCGATACCGTGGGCGATCCGTACAAGGACACGGCCGGGCCGGCGATCAACCCCCTCATAAAAATCATCAACATCGTGGCATTGTTGCTGGTGCCATTGCTCTGATCGAAGCCGACTGCGCATGGCACCTTCCCCTGCTCGCGAGGGAAGGAGACGGGATGGGGCGCCGCAGGCGCAGAGCACGATCATCAACATCGTGGCGCAGCTGTAGGCGCCGCTGCTGTAGTTGAAGCTGACCGCGGGAAGCGGCCCTCACCCCAACCCCTCTCCCGCGCGCGGGAGAGGGGCTTTGTATCCGGCGACGTGACGGTCGGAAGCTGCAGGTAATGTCTCCGCAACCAGCGGCACCTGCAGGAGCGGCGTATGCCGCGAAGCAGATGGCATAGTCGTCATGCTGCTGTTGGTGCTGTTGGTGCTGTTGGTGCTGTTGGTGCTGTTGGTCCCGCTGCTGTAGTTGAAGCTGGCAGCGAGAAGCTGCCCTCACCCCAACCCCTCTCCCGCCCGCGGGAGAGGGGCTTTGTATCCAGCGACGGGAAGGTCGGAAGCTGCAGGCGATGTCTCGGCAACCAGCGGCACCTGCAGGAGCGTAAGCCGCGAAGCAGATGGCGTAGTCGTCATGTTGGTGCAGTTGGCGCCGTTGTTGGTGCCGTTGCCGTTGTTGAAGCCAACAGCGAGAAGCTGCCCTCACCCCAACCCCTCTCCCGCACGCGGGAGAGAGGCTTTGTATCCGGCGACGGGAAGGTAGGAAGCTGCAGGTAATGTCTCCGCAGCCAACGGCACCTGCAGGAGCGGCGTGAGCCGCGAAGCAGATGGCGTATCAGCCACAAATCCTCGGTGGTACTGCCACCGCTCCAATCAACGCGGCCGCTTCACCGCATACACCCTGCCGTCGTTGCCGCCGCCGCAATAGAACAGCTCGCCGCCATCGCCTTCCAGGCCACTGACGCTGATCCCGTCCGGCATCTGCAGGCGTTCCAGCACCGCGCCGGTATCGGGCTGGACACGACGGATGTCGCTCTGCCCGGCCTCGCCAGTGGCATGCCAGAGTTCGCCATCCACCCACGACACGCCGGTGACGAAACGGTCGGATTCGATGGTGCGCAGGATGGCGCCATCGGCGGGATCAATCTGGTGGATTTTCCGCTGGCGGTATTGGCCTACCCACAGGCTGCCTTCCGCCCATGCCATGCCCGAATCCGTGCCACCGCCGGGTGCGGGAATCGTCGCCAGCACCTCACCACTTCGCGGGTCGATCTTGTCGATGCGCGCCTCGGCGATCTGCCAAAGATAGGTGCCGTCGAACGCCGTGCCTGCGTCACAGGGCAACGCCAGGCTGCGCACGGGTTCGCCACTACCCGGATCGAAGGCCACCAGGGCGACACCCGTGGCAGCCCAGACATTTTGTCCGTCGAAGCTGACGCCGTTGACGGTGTCCGAGCCGGCAAACGGGCCGTACTCGCGAATCACCTCGGCGGGTCGAACCTTGCCTGCCGCCATCGCAGGGTCGAGTGCTTGTGTGTTCATCGCTGCAATCTCCTGGCATGTCCGTGTTTGGCTGCCTGGCAATCAAACTAGTCAATCGGTAGCGCAGCAGGGAGTAACAAGATCGTCGTGAATCCGCCCAGCGGCATCGCCCGCCAGCGCTGCGCGCGGCCACGCCCTTGCGCATGCACGCGCCCTGCCGCCTCCAGTTCCAGCAGCGCCCGTTGCACATTGCGTTGGCTGCTGCCCAAGGCCAGTCCCAAGGCCGACGAGGACCAGGCCGCGCCATCGGCAAGCAGCGCGATCACTGCAGCCAGTTCCCCTTCGATCGGCGGCACCAGCACCCTCACCACGCTGGCGCTGCGGGGAGACAAGCGGAAACCCGCAGGCGTCGCTTCAATGTGCGCCTGCACCGTGATGAGTCTGCGCAGGCGGCCGATCTCCACCCGCAACCGTGCCCGCAGCGTGTCGTCGTAATGACGCATGCCGAACGCACGCATGATCAGCACCTCGCGATCCACCTCGGCTGGCCAGGCCTCGGCCAGCGCCCGAGCAAGCGCGAGCAGCACCGGCCGCCTCGCCAGTGACAACCAGCAGTCACCTATCCTGATGCCGCGCCGGCAAGCGTCCACGATCAGCGCGCCCGACTCCAGCAGCGCCTGTACCTGATCGATGCACAGCAGCTGATCGATACCGTTGCCAAGACAACGTGCCGCGGGCTGGTCCAGCTTGAGCAAGGCTCGGTCCACCTCCGCCCGCAATGCGGCAATGCCTGCACCTGCGGCAGCGCTACGCGCATGCGCGAGGGCCGTGCGTGCCTGGCCGATCCGCATTCGTCGCAGGGCCAGCGTTGCCGCCGTCAATCCGGCCATGGCAGCCAGCGCCGCCGGCAGTGGCTTGCCCTCCAATCGCGCCAATGCATCCGCGGCCTCCTGCAACCTGCCCAGCAACAGCCATCGCCGCGCAAGAATCAGCCAGGCCTGCAGCGCATTGGCGTGATCGCCGCACGCGTCCAGCACCCTTGCAATGGCAATCAGCGGCTCGGCGTTACCGCCGAGCTCACGCAATGCCAGCCCCACTTCGGCCTCGGCCAGCTCACAGCGCGCGCGCGCCACTACTTCGTGCGCGCCGAAGCCACGCCGCGAATTTCGCAGCAGTTCGCGCGCGCGCGGCAGATCACCCAGTTGGGCCATGGCGATCCCGCGCAGCGCCAGCGCTGGCGGATCCTCGCGCAATGCGACGTGCTTGAGTGCGGTCAGAACGTCGCCGGTGGCAAGGGCACGCGCGGACGCGGAGATCAGGGAGTCCATGGGTGCAGGCTAGCCGCGGTCGTGCGCGGATGCACTTGTTCGGCGCAGCACCGCGAGTGACGGCTGGACCATTGTGGGTGGCCGATGGGCAGTGGCCCCCCATTGCGCCCCCTGCGTGGCGCGGCGTAATCGCCACAAGTCCCGGCGCAGCCCCCGCGCGTGCGCTGGTGGAGCTCGGCATGCAGACACCCGGATCTTGCCTCCCTGGATGCCGTCACCGGTTTCGCCGCCCCTGCAGGGCAGCCGCGCCGGTACTCGCCGCAGCGGGGGCCCTTCACTGATCAGCGGTCCGTCCAGGCCTGGCATTGCTGGACGTGGACGCCGTAGCGGCAAGCCGCGGGCGCCGAACTGGCTGAGCGGGGGCGGCAGAGCGACGGGCCAGCAGGAAATGATAATGATTCCCATAACCTCCATTCAGGCAGGCGCCCTTCTGTCGGTTCGGCCCGCTCGCCGCGGTTTGGTGCGCCGCAATAGCCGTGGGCGTAGAATGGAGCTCTTTTTCAACCAACAACGATTCGGAGTCAGCGCAATGGGCCTGAAACTGGTCTCGCCGGGCAAGAACCCGCCGGAAGAAATCAACGTCATCGTCGAGATCCCGAAGGATTCGGAGCCGGTGAAGTACGAAATGGACAAGGAAAGCGGCGCGATGTTCGTCGACCGCATCCTGTCCACCCCGATGCGCTACCCCTGCAACTACGGCTTCGTGCCGCAGACCCTGTGCGGCGACGGCGACCCGGCCGACGTGCTGGTGGTGCTGCCGCTGCCGCTGGTCCCGGGTTCGGTGGTGCGCTGCCGTCCGGTTGGTGTGCTGAAGATGAGCGACGAAGCCGGTAGCGACGAGAAGATCCTGGCCGTGCCGGTTGCCAAGATCTTCAGCGGCTACGCCCATGTCGAAGATATCGCCCAGGTGTCCAGCCACTGGCTGGAGCGCATCGGTCACTTCTTCGAGCATTACAAGGACCTGGAGAAGGGCAAGTGGGTCAAGATCGAAGGCTGGGGCGATGCCGCTGAAGCCAAGCGCATCCTGAGCGAAGCCCACAAGACCTACCTCGCCACCCAGGAACAGGACGTCTGATTGCGCCCGCGCACGGTCGTAACACCCGGCCCTGCGTAGCGACAACCATCACGTTTTTCTCGTAGAGGGCATGACCCTTTGCCAGCGATTAGCTACATTGACAGGCCGGTTTCCGGCCTGTTTTTTGTTCGGATTTTGCGTTTTGTCCAAGGGGAAGTGTCTTGCGAATCCTGTTAGTCGGCGGCGAAGCCAGCCTGTCGGCCGAGCTGCTTGAGTACATCGGCGATCTCGGCGACGAGTGGGAAGTAGAGTCGGTCCCGGACGGCAGTGCCGCCATCGTCGCAGTGTCTTCCGCCACGATCGATGCGGTCATTGTTGCCCCGGTTCTGCCCGACCTGGCCCCGGCCACCCTGCTCGGCCAGATCCGGACCCTGCGTCCGGAAACCATCCGCATCGCCCTGATCGACGGCGACAACAGCCAGCGCGTGCCATCGGCGCGCATCATCGGTGTCGCCCACCGCTTCCTGCCCCTGCCGCTGCCACCCGAGATCCTGCTCGAGGCGCTGACCAGCCTGGAAGAACTGCGTGAGCTGCTGGACAGCCCGCGCCTGCGCCAGGCCATCGGTCGCATCGAGAAACTGCCCTCGCCGCCGCACCTGTACCTGAGCCTGATGCACGCGCTGGAAGAGGACGAGGAGAGCAACGCGGCGGAGATCGCCAAGCTGGTTGCAGCCGACCCGGCCATTGCCGCCAAGGTGCTGCAGCTGTCCAACTCCGCGTTCTTCAACAATGGCCGCGCGATCTCCGATCTGCGCGGCGCGGTGACCCGCCTGGGCATGGCAACGCTGCGTGACCTGGTGCTGGCCAGCGAAGTTTTCGCCCTGCCCGGCATGTCCGGGCCGGATCGCAACACCATGCAATCGCGTGCCCTGCTGGCCTCGCGCCTGGCCGCGAAAATGCTGCCGTCCGCCAGCGCCGAGCTCGGCTCGACCGCGGCATTGCTGGCCGACATCGGCCTGCTGCTGCCGGGTGTGCGCGACGAGCGCCAGCCCGCCGAGGCCGACGAAAGCCGTCCCGGCCATGCGGAAGCCGGTGCCTATCTGATGGGCTTGTGGGGCCTGCCGATGCCGATCATCGAGGCGGTCGCCTTCCAGCTGCAGCCAGGCCGTTCCAATGTGCGCAGCTTCTGGGTGGCCGGTGCCGTCCACGTCGCCACCGCCCTGGCCGCTGGCACCGCGGTGGATGAGCAGTACCTGGCCAATGTCGGCGTGTTGCCCAAACTCGAACAGTGGCGTGCGATCGCCGACGAGATGATGGGCCTGAGCGTGGACGCCTGAGCCAGCGTCGCATCGGCACGCATGACCAGCAGTGAATGACAACGGCCGCCCAGCGGCCGTTGTTGTTTTTGCAGGGCGCACCCGGTTGGCGTGCCGTGCGATGTGCAGCCCGCCCCGCTCCCCCGGGCTGCGCGCGCCTACCCGGGCCAGGCAACACACAAAAAAGAAGGGTGGGCCTTTCGGCCCACCCTTCGTCACGCATCACAGTGCTTCAATGGATCAGAAGCGCTGGGTGTACTTCATGTACAGGAAACGGCCGATGTCGAAGCCGCCGTAGTAGGCGAAGTCGCTGTTTGGAGCCGAGTACTGCAATGCACCGCGGTGGTTGAACACGTTGTTCGCGCCCACTGCGATGGTGGCATCCCACGGCGCCTTGTAGCTGACCTGCAGGTCGTGGAAGGTGTTCGAACCGGTGGTACGCAGCGGAGCCTTCTCACCGTTCTCATAACGGTTCGGCAGGTCACACCAGCCCTCGGCCTTGGAAACGCAGGTTTCCTTCATGCCCGAGTAGTAACGCGCGGTGTAGTTCACACCGAAGTCGCCGTACTCCCAGTTCACGCCCAGGTTCGAGCGCACGCGGAAGATACCCGGCGAACCAACGTTGCCGACGATGATGTTCTGGCCCTTGCTGTTCTGGCCGACTTCGTCGTACTTGGCGGTGTAGGTGGTCTGCGAATCGATCGAGATCTGACCGAACGACATTTCCGGCAGACGGTACTTCACACCCAGGTCGTAACCTTCGGTTTCCATCTGACCCAGGTTGGCCAGGCCGTAGAACATGTCGCTGATGTGGCCATCAGCAGCACGCACGACGTTGGCGCAACGGCTGTTGTCACCCAGCACGTAGCAGTCACGCAGGATGCGGTTGACGCTGTCGGAGATGATCATGTCCTTGATCTGGTAGTTGTACCAGTCAAGCGAGATGTCCAGACCCTGCACCCAACGCGGGCTCCACACAACACCGATGGTCTTGCTGGTCGAGGTTTCCGGCTTCAGCGCCGGGTTGGAACCGGAGATGAACTGGTCCGGCGTCTGGCACGGGTAGGTGGTGCACGGGATCAGACCCTGGCCCAGCTGGGTGTAGCCCAGCGGCACGCCAGCAGCATTACATGCTGCATTGCCGTTGACGCTGCCCGGTGCGCCGATGCCGCACGGATCGGTGTACTTCTCGAAGCTGCCACCGATGCCGCCGTACATGTTGTCGACCGACGGAGCGCGGAAGCCTTCAGCGTAGGTACCACGGACCAGCAGTTCATCCAGCGGACGCCAGGTCACGCCGAACTTGCCGTTCACGGTGTCACCGAAGTTGCTGTAGTCCGAGTAACGGCCAGCAACGTTGATGGTCAGTTCCTTGGCGAACGCCATGTCGGCCAGCACCGGGATGTTCAGTTCGAGGTAGACCTCGTCCAGATCATACTTGCCGTTGGTGGTGCTCTGCGGCAGGCCGGTGTACTCGCCCGACTGCATGAACGCGTCCGGCACGAAGCGGCCTTCTTCTTCACGGTGCTCGACACCGATGGCGAAGCCCAGGTCACCGGCCGGCAGGGTCACGATCGAACCCGCCAGGTCAGCGGTGAACGAGGTGGTCTTGGTGACGCCGGTGGTGGTGAAGGTCGGGAACAGGAACTCCTGCAGGTCCTTGTTGTCCAGCGAACCCGGGCCAGCAACGCCGGCCGGCAGCAGCGGGTTCCAGGCAAGGCAGCCAGCGATCGGCTTGGCAGCAGTGCCGCAACGGGCAACGCCGTCAGCGTCGATGAACGACTGGCCCAGGGCCTGACGTGCAGCAATCAGGCTCATGTCGCCGTGGTTGCTCTTGGTCGATTCGTTGCGGTTGAACAGCGCACCGACGTTCCAGTCGAAGGACTTGCCGGCGAAATCGAAGAAGCCGCTGATGGTCGGCGCGAAGCGCAGGGTCTTCAGCTTGCTTTCGGTGGTACGCGGCATTTCCCACAGGCGGCGACGGAACTCGACGTCCTGGCCGATCGGGTTGAATGCGCTGTTGCCAGCCAGCGGGGTCTCGAAGGACTGCGACTGGTACGGGTAACCGGCGATCTGCTGGTCGGTGGAGCGCTCGTTGTACAGGATGTCGGCATTGAACGACACGTTGTCCGTGAAGTCATAGGTGCCATTGACGTACACCGACTTGCGCTCGATGCCGGTCTGCAGGGACATCTGCTGGTTGGCGTTGGCGTACTCGCCCGGGGTCAGCGGGTGGTAGTCGTTTTCGTTGGTCGGGTTGCCACCCGGGTTCAGGGTCTGCCAGATGACGGTCGGGCCGTCCTTCTTCTGCAGGCAGTCGCCGAATACGCGCGGATCACACCACACGCCGTTCGGGCCGATCGGGCTCAGGTCGGCAGCAGTGGTGTTCGGGCCCTTGCCACCGTTGCGCGAGAACCAACGGTCCTTCGCCATCACCGGATCCTGCTTGGAGTACTCGGCCGACAGGGTCAGGCTGCCGCGCTCGCCAGCCGAACCCAGGGTGAAGGAGTACTGGTTCAGGTCACCGTCGCCTTCGCCGTACTGGCCGATATAGACGTTGGCTTCAGCGCCGTCGAAGTTCTTGCGGGTGATCACGTTGACCACGCCGGCGATGGCGTCCGAACCGTAGATGGCCGAAGCGCCGTCCTTCAGGACTTCAATGCGTTCGATGGCCGACATCGGGATCTGGCTCAGATCCTGGTAGCCGCCCGAGGTAGCGCCCAGGCGCTTGCCGTTCATCAGCACCAGGGTGCGGTTGGCGCCCAGGTTGCGGATATCGATGTAGTAACCACCGACGTTCTCGCCCGAAGCCAGCGACTCCGAACGGGAGATTGCCGGGGAACCGGCCGAGGTCATGTTCTGCAGCACGTCGGCGACCGAGGTGAAGCCCTGCTTTTCCAGGTTCTCACGGCTCAGGGTCAGGATCGGCTGCTGGGTTTCCATGTTCGCGCCACGAATGCGCGAGCCGGTGACTTCCAGGCGGTCCAGCGTGGTGGCGCCGGCAGCAGCTTCCTGCGCCGAAGCAAAAGACGGGGTCAAGGCAATAGCAATGCCGGCCGGGAGCAAGCCCAACCGCACTGCAGAATTACGAAGCTTCATCAATCTCTCCAAAGAGCTAAACAAACGACAAAGTTAGCGGTGTGTTAAACACCCCTGAACGTTACGTTCGTACTGCCGCCTTGGTTTTGCGCAAGCCATCCTTAAACTTTGCCGAATCTGGCTTCAACGCCTCCGGCGTCTCGCGGTACTGCGTGGCCGATGCGCCAAAACGTGCACGAAATGCACGCGCAAAGCTGCAACAGTTATCAAAACCGCTGGCAGAGGCCACTTCACCGATCATCATGTCGGTATCACGCAACAGCATCGCCGCGCGCTCCAGTCGCAGCCGCGCCGACAGGGACTGCGGGCTTTCTTCATACAGGCTCTGGAAGGTCTTGGACAGGTACCAGCTGGAGAAGTTCGTCAGCTCGGCCAACTCACCAATGCGTACGACGCGGTGGCTGTTGCCTTCCAGATACATGCGCGCACGCTGCATGCGACCGAACACCTGCCGCTTGCGGATGCGCGAACGCCCAGGGCAACGCTGCACCGTACCGGCGAGATCACGTTGCAGCGAAGCAAGATGCAGCAGCAGCGGACGCAGCTGGTGGATGGTTGAACCCGGTGCCTGCGCCTCGCGCCATAGCCGCAGCGCCAAGCGCGCCTCACCCAGGCTCATGCGGCCGCGCCCGGTATACACGCTGCAATCGGCCAGCGTGCCCAGCATGCGCAGCGCGTCGGTATCCAGGCTCACGCCAATGCAGATGCCGTCCCGGCCCGCCTGGATCAGCGGCCGCGATTCTTTCTCGAAGGCAATCCATTCGCGCTGACGCAGGCGGAACTTTCCTTCCTTGGATTCCACCCAGGCAGTACCGCGCAGCTGCAGCCAAACCGTGAATACCGTGCCCGAGGTCTGCAGGCTGCCGAGTCGGGCCACGCCGACACAGGCTGGCCGCGGGCCATCCTCCGCAGGCTTTTCAAACGAAACCGACTGACCACGATCCACCCACGAAACCTGCCGCATGTCGCACACCATCGTTTGCTCTTATTGAGCGAACGTTTTGCCAACTTTGGCGATGTGGGTCAGGAAAGTCTGGCGAGATTGCTGCGAATTCTTCCCGATATGGCATACGAAAAACTTACGAAACCAAATTTCCCTATGGTGACAACCACTTGGCCAAGCCCATCACCCGCCGCGGCGCACGCTGCGGAACCCGCATCATGCCGATATCGGCGTTGTCGGCGGTGGCCAAGGCGATGAAAACAGCACTGCCGTCCGGCGCCAGGCTCAGACCATTGCCGGCGCTGAAGCGCTTGGCATCCAGGCACTGGCTGGCACCGTCGCCGGCAATGGCGGTCAACCGGCTGCTGCAGTTGCGGCTGATCTCCTGGTACTCCACTGCACCATTGGCGGCCACGGCCCAGGTCCGGTAGCGCCAGCGGCTGGGCAATTCGGCGTGCACGTTTTTCACGCTGTCCTGCGCCAGATTGGATGCGGCCTGCCAGAGCCCACCACTGGCCAGCCGCGTGAACAGCACCCGCTGCGCGGCGCGGTCATAGCGCACCTGTGATACCCCTTCCAGCGATGCCAGGCGCTTCCACGGTTGTTGCCGGCGATCAAACAGGGTCAGCGCCATCCGCTCATCATCCCCGCGCTCCACCACCAACAGCGTATCGGGCGTGGGGCCATACACCGCCTGCAGCGGTTCCCGCACAGGCACCGCCAGCTTCACCCAATGACCTTCTTCCGGTGCCACCTCGTAGATGCCCGGCACACCGTCGGCATCACGGCCGGTCACCAACAGGCGCCGCCCATCCTCGGACCAGTCCATGGGCTGGCGTGCTTCAGGGCGCACGCCCTCGATAATCTGCAGCGATGCCGGCTCATCCAGACGCGCCCACCACAGCGCGAACGCACCGGAACGGTCCGAGGTGAACGCCAGCTGCGCGCCATCGGGCGACACCATCGGCTGGCCATCGCGCGCGGACGATGCAAACAGACGCTGCGGCGGCTCGTTTTCGTCGCCGAGTGGAATGCGGAACAGGCCGAACTGCGGCTGGCTGCGCACGAAGGCCAGATTGCCACCACCCCGCGACACCGCCGGGCTCTGCGCGTTGTCGATGCCCATGTCACGCAGTGCGCGCGTGGCCACATCCAGGCGATACAGGCGCGCTTCGCTGTCGATGCGACGACCAAACACCATCTCGTCCGAGCCCAACCAACTCCAGCCACGAATCTCGGCTGCGTCGTCGGTCAAACGCTGCGCATTGCTGCCGTCGGCATCCATCACCCACATATCCCCCACCTGGGGATTGCGCACGAAACCGATCTTTTTCCCGTCTGGCGAATAGCGCGGCGCATAGTCGAAGTCGTCGCTGCCCATCTCATAGCGCAGCGATGACCAGCGTCCCGATGCCAGATCCAGGCTGCGGATGCCGCGGCTGGCATAGCGCCCGGTCATCGACCCAAACAGCAGGCTCGCCCCGTCGGGCGCCCAGTCGAAGCTGAGCATGTCCGTGCCATCACAACGCGTGGCGCGACGCAGCCCGGTGCCGGTGGCCGATACCACCAGCACCTCGCAGTCGCCCTGTGGCAGGAATCGCGCAAAGGCCACATTGCGGCCATTCGGTGACCATACCGGGAAGCGATCCAGGGCGCCGGCAGGCGGCGTCAGCAGCGGCGTCGCGGTTGCATTGCTCACGCTCTGTATCCACAAGCTGGAACTGTTGTCCTGTTCGCGGGCGAACACCACCAGCGCGCCGTCGGGCGACAGCGAAGGATTCACCTCCACGCCTTCGGTCGCCGTGATCAGGCGGTAGGGACGCGCAGGACTGCCCACTACCCGATTGCCTTCGACCACCGTTGCGTCCGTCTGCGACGGCGCATCACGGCCCCACAGCAACCAGGCCATCATCAGCGTGCTCAACAACAAGGCGACACCGATCGCCAGCAAGCCGTAACGGCGCACCTTGCGCCGCGTATGGCGCGCGCCATCGTGCACAGGCGCCAGCGGCGCATCCACACCCGCTGCGTCAGCCTCCTCGGGCGCATCGGCAACCGCGGCGTCCGGGCTCGATTCCCAGGCAACCGGGGCCAGCAGGCGGTAGCCGGTTTTGGCGATCGTTTCGATATAACTTGCGCCTTCGCCTGCTTCGGTTGCAGCGAAGGCCTTGCGCAGCTGGGTAACCGCCTGGGTCAGCACGTCGTTGGTCGGCATGGTGTCCGGCCAGACCTCGGCAAACAGCTCGTCGCGGGTCACCACCTGCCCAGGTCGACGCGCAAGCACCAGCAACACCCCCACCGATTTGGGCGTGAGCCGTTGGGTTCTGGATGTTGCTGGCTGGTGCACCTCGCGGGAGGAAAGCACCACCAGACACTCACCGACACGCAGTCGGTCAGAGCTTGGTTTTTCGATGAAATTCGTTGCCATCGCGGTCGTTCAAAATCGCTGGCGGACACGCATCCTGTGTCCAGCTGTCAGGGCCCATGCCCTTCCAAGCCGCCAAGTTCCGCAAAAGGCATCAACGCACAGAGCAAATGTTTTTTCTGGAACCAATATTACTCTAACCGGGTTCCCCACGCGCCCACGCGTGGATGACATCAGGCTCTCTCTCGCCGACGTAATTACATAATCCGCTACATGATTCGCGCCGTACGGCGCGATTTTTTTATCTAGTGTTCAGTTTTCTCGGCTTTGTAAATGGTCAGGCCGACCAGCCGCGAAACCACCAAAGCAACGTACATAACGCCTGCAAACTGCTCCAGCATCACCAATGCACGGGCCTGCGGATGCACCGGCACGACATCACTCAAGCCTACCCCTGACAGCAAGCTGAAGCTGAGATAAAGCAACTCTACCCAGCTTCGGAAATCGCCCTCGCTGGTGGCCACAAAACTGCCCGGATACACGTGCTGGCAGACTGAATAGGCGAACGCGAACGCCCACGCCAGCAGCGTAAACGTGGCGCCTGCCGCGAACAGCTCATCACGCGTCACCTTGTGATCCTGCAGCATGTAGGCGATCAAGCTGCAGGAGGTATAGAAATACAGCAGGCATTCGAATGCCTGCGCCACCGCGATCAGCGAATAACGCCCGAGCAAGGCCCCGGCGATCGAGAACACCACCGCCGGGATCGCCAGCGTCAACGCCAGCCACAGCAACAACGGGCTGCGCCTTACCACCCACACCGCCAAGCCCAGCACCAGCATGCCGAATACGCCGAACAACGCGCGCCCGGCGGGCATGTGCTCCATCGCCGGGTACAGCAGTACGCCGAGCAGTTGCACCGCCAGCAGCCACGCCGACGGGTGCCGGCGCGCCATCACGATCCATCTCAAGCGCGATTGCATATGCTCTTTCAGTGCCTCAGTGCCGGTGGCGAACGCTGCTGTTGCTGCATTGCGCCTGGGCGGGAATATCAGGGAGCAGGATTGGCCGACATTCCAGCGCGATACGGATAGGTGGCAAAGATCGCCGCCACCGCTGCGTCAATCCGCTCGCCCCGCTGCTCCGGCTTGACCCGCCCGACCGTGCCCACCGCGACACCTTCCCAGACCAGGCGCTTCTGCCGTGCATCGACGACATCCACGTTCAATGTGCCCTCGGTGTACTGGCGCACGTCGGTGCGGTCACGCCAGTACGGCACGGCGACATAACCACGGGCGCGATAGCTGTAGTAATAGTCGTAATCCACTTCCGGCATCGTGGTGACCTGGGTCTTGTCCTGCAGGTAGGCGTTGAGGTTCACCCACAGGTCCGGATTGGCTTCATCGAACCGATAACCGCGCGCCTCCATCTGCGTGCGCACCGCGGCGCGGATGCGGTTGCTGGTTATGGTGGTATAGCCGTGCTGCTCGAGCGCCAGCGGCGTGAAGAACGCGAAACTGCGGTAGCGCGAGAAATCCGCACTGGGATCGGCCTGGCTGGCGACGCGCGGTGTACTGGCGCAGGCGCCCAGCAGGAGCAGCGTGGACAGGACGAAAAACAGCGAAACAAAGCGAAGTTTCATGGCCTACCCCTGGTGTGGACGGCTGCACGCTAGCACGTCCGTCCTGCGTGTGGCGTCAAGCATGGGCCAGGGCACCCGCGCAGGTGCCCTGGCCCGCTGGCGGGGCTATTCGGCGCGGTAGACCTGGCCGCCTTCGGCCAGGAACTGCGCGGACTTCTCGGCCATGCCCGCCGCCAGCGCCTGCGCCTCATCAACCCCCTGCTCGGCCGCGTACTCGCGCACGTCCTGGGTGATCTTCATCGAACAGAAATGCGGGCCGCACATCGAGCAGAAGTGGGCCAGTTTGTGCGCGTCCTTGGGCAGGGTTTCGTCATGGAATTCCTTGGCCTTCTCCGGATCCAGGCCCAGGTGGAACTGGTCCTCCCAGCGGAACTCGAAGCGCGCCTTGCTCAGTGCGTTGTCGCGAACCTGTGCGCCGGGATGGCCCTTGGCAAGGTCAGCGGCATGGGCGGCGATCTTGTAGGCCATGATGCCGTCACGCACGTCCTGCCGGTTGGGCAGCCCAAGATGTTCCTTGGGCGTCACGTAGCAGAGCATCGCGGTGCCGTACCAGCCGATCATCGCTGCACCGATCGCACTGGTGATGTGGTCGTAACCCGGCGCGATGTCGGTGGTCAGCGGCCCGAGGGTATAGAACGGCGCTTCGCCGCATTCGTGCAGCTGCTTGTCCATGTTCTGCTTGATCAGATGCATCGGCACGTGGCCGGGGCCTTCGATGATGGTCTGCACATCGTGCTTCCAGGCGATACGGGTCAGTTCACCCAGCGCTTCCAGTTCACCGAACTGGGCGGCGTCATTGGCATCGGCGATACAACCCGGGCGCAGACCGTCGCCAAGGCTGAAGGACACGTCGTAGGCCTTCATGATGTCGCAGATGTCTTCGAAGTGCGTGTAGAGGAAGTTTTCCTTGTGGTGCGCCAGGCACCACTTGGCCATGATTGAACCACCGCGCGAGACGATGCCGGTCACGCGTTTGGCGGTAAGCGGCACGTGTCGCAGCAGCACCCCGGCGTGGATGGTGAAGTAGTCAACGCCCTGCTCGGCCTGTTCGATCAAGGTGTCGCGGAAGATCTCCCAGTTGAGCTCCTCGGCACGACCATCCACTTTCTCCAACGCCTGGTAGATCGGCACGGTACCGATAGGCACCGGCGAATTACGCACGATCCACTCGCGCGTCTCATGGATGTGCTTGCCGGTGGACAGGTCCATCACCGTGTCGCCGCCCCAGCGGATCGCCCACACCAGCTTCTCCACTTCCTCGGCGATACCCGAGGACACCGCGCTGTTGCCGATGTTGGCGTTGATCTTGGTGAGGAAATTGCGGCCGATGATCATCGGCTCACACTCGGGGTGGTTGATGTTGTTCGGCAACACCGCGCGGCCCCGCGCGATTTCATCACGCACGAATTCCGGGGTGATGATTTGCTGAATGTTGGCACCGAAACTCTGCCCCGGATGCTGCGCGAGCAGACCGGCATCACGCACCGCGTCCAGCCGCTGGTTCTCGCGGATGGCGACGTACTCCATCTCCGGGGTGACGATCCCGCGGCGCGCGTAATGCATCTGGGTGACGTTGGCGGTACCAATCGCGCGGCGCGGCAGCGTGCGGCCGGGGAAACGTACGGCATCGAGTTTGGCATCGTGTTGGCGACCGCGGCCAAACTCGGAACTGAGCCCGGCCAACTGCTCGGTATCACCGCGCTCCTCGATCCAGGCGTTGCGCACCGCTGCCAGCCCCGCTGCCAGATCGATGGTGGCCTGCGGATCCGTATACGGGCCCGAGGTGTCGTACACGGTAATCGGATGGTTCTCCTCGCCGCCAAACAGGGTTGGCGTGCGGGTCTGCGCGATCTCGCGCATCGGCACCTGCAGGTCCGGGCGCGAACCGGCGACGAAGATCTTGCGCGAGCCGGGTATCGGCCGGGTCACCGACTCGGAAAGTTGCTGGGCCTGTTGCTGCAGGCTGGGCTGTGCATTCATGGGCATTCGTCCTGTCTATCCACACGCGGGGTGCGAAGGCCACGCGAGGGATTCGCATGACGGAACGAAGCGAAGGCGCACGCTGCCAAGTCCAGGCCCATCACGGGCTCATCGACTGGCAGCACACAAAGCTTCCCTACGCCGGTATGAACCGGATCAGGTTCGAAGGGTATGTCTCAACCGCAGCCCCAAGGCTGCGGTACCCCCGCTTCGGGCGCTATTAGACCTGCAAAGCCCCGCAAATCCAACCCATCTGCTGTCAGCGCACAGGATCCTCGGGTATCCCACCCGCGCCGGGCACGGCGATGCTGAAGGGTGCCTGTGCCGGATTGCGCAAACGCATGACACCTTGTTCGTTGACGTTGATCATCAGGTCGCCTTCCGCCGAGAACGCCAGACCACCGGGCTTGTGCAGGCCGCCCGGTAGCGCACCCGCCCTGTTGCCGACCTGATCCAGCGCACCTGCTATCACGCCAGCCTTGCCATCCAGCCCGATCCGCAGCACCGTGTTGTTGCCCACGTCGCTCAGATAGACATTGCCCTGCGCGTCCACCTCGATGCGCTCGGGGCGACACCATACCCAGCTGCAACTCGCAGCCGATAGCGCCTCCCGCTCCGCGCTGCTTTTGGCTTGTGCGTAAGCGAGCTCATACGCTTTCTCCAGCGGCCGCTCCGCAACGTGGAACAGCATGCGGTGCAAACCACTTTCCGGGTCGATCCGCCAGACTGCATTCTCGTCCAATGCATACACATACCCATCAGGACCGACCGCGATGTCCTTGTAGATCACGGTTACGGCCGCGCGGTTGACCCGTTGCAGCTCGCCTGACGGAGCGATCACGTCCATCGGCCGGTGTTCATCGGAGGCCAATGTGGTGACCTGGCCCGAGCGCAGATCCAGGCGCCGCAGACGCACGTCACCGCTGCCAACGTAGGGGGTGTCATCCAGCACGTACAGCACGTTGCGCGCTTCATCCAGTGCGATGTACTTCGGCTCGTAGAAGCTGGCCCTGGCAAAGTCGCCATCGCCGCGAAACGATTCCGAATAGTTGCCGGTCAGTGTCTGGACCACCCCGTCAGGCCGTACTGCACGGATCCGCGCACTGCCACTATCGGCAACGTATACCGTTCCGTCGCGCGCCCTTGCCAGATCCGTGGGATAGGTGAAACGCGCTTCAAGCCGCGGGCCATCGCTGCGGCCCTTCTTGTCGTTCCCCGCCCACAGCGCTGCGTTCCCATCGCGATCGACCTGGAACAAGGCGTTATCCAGTCTGGCGACATAGAGCGTGCCGCCATCGGGCAGCATGACAATGCTGTCGTCAAGCGAGGCCGGCAGTTTGGCCGACCTGCGTTTGTCGATGTCGTCACCTTGCCACCATGCCGAAGGCGGCGCATGCCCGGCAACCAGTGCCAGCCGGCCGTCCGCTCCCAGCGTAAACAGCGCGCTGCCACCGTCAATCGCCAGCACGATGCGCCCCTTGCCATCGACGGCCACCGCGTCGATCCGGCTGTCACCATAGCCGCGATCATCCGCTGCCGCTGGCAACGCCAACAGCGTCGTGAACTCCGCTGAGCGCGGCTCGAAGCGCAGCAACCGGTGGCGATCAATCAGCAAGGGCCGCCCTTGCGGATCAATCGTCAAACCACTGAAATCCACCGGTGCCGCGTCCCTGGGCCGCGAAGGCATCGGCGGCAGGCTGCCGCGTCCGGAAAACGGTACCTGCCCGATCAGCGCGGCTACCGGGCCACTGGCCGGCGGCTGGACGAGGTAGTCGGCCGGCGGCGTCCACTCGGGTACGTCCAGGCTGCCCATCACCTCGGCACGGTCGTCATGCAGGCGGAACAGCAGCTTGCCGTTGATGCCCCACAATTTTCCGTCGGCTGCCGCGGCGATCTTGCGCAGCATGATCATCTGCCCGGGTTCCCACAGACGTGCCTTGCCTTGCGTATCGATCACCAGGGTGCGCTCGCGATAGCTGCCGCTGTCGGCGACCCAGATCCGCCCCTTGGCGTCGACTGCAATGCCCGAGGGATCAGGTAGCAGTGGCGCTTCCGGCGCAACGGGAGCAGCAGTCTGGCGGCTTTCGGCAGGAAGTGACGGCGGCGATGGCGGCGCCGGGGCGACCACAATGTCCACGGATCCGCCAGCACCCAAGGCAGGGGCCTCCGCCATCGGCTCGCCCTTGCGAAGCTGCAGCGCGGTGATCCGGCCCTTGGCATCCACCGCGCGCAATCCCTTGACGCGCTGCTCGACCACCAACAGGCGACCGTCGGCCAGGCGGGCCAGTTCAGACGGGCGCGTCAGCTGCTGTGCGTCGCCGCCGGCCGCCATCGGATTTGCCGTGCCGGGCTTCCCGATGATCGTGGTGACAATCCCATCCTGGCCGATCCTGCGCAACGCATTGCCGTCGGCATCGGCTACCAGCAGTGCGCCATCCTTGTCGCGGTAAGGCGTCAGCGTTCCCATGAAGCGAGCGTCCAGCGCAGGACCGTCAGAATTTCCATAGGAGCCTGCCTGACCCATTTCCCATTGCAGGACCGAGTGTTCACTGGCCCCCACTGCTGCGGCCAGCATCAGCGGCACGACCAGCACCCATCGCGTCGACCTGGCCGACATCGCGCTCTTCAACGCATCCATTGCATCGTCTCCGTGTTCGGCTGGCAGAACAGTTCACTCAACTGCGAACGTAGCGGTTCAAGGTCCATCGGTGCATGCACATCCAGCAGCGATACGGATGCCGTATCTCCCGCATTGAGCACCGCAAGCAACCGCGAGTCGGGCGAGAACGCGACCTTCATCGGCCAGGCATCGGTTTGGAAGACGTGCGTCAGCAGGCCGCTGTCGCGCGCCACCACCATGGCCAACGCATTCTTGGGAAAGGTCAGCGCCAGTAGACGGCCATCGTCACTCAAGGCCATGTTCCAGGTAGTGACCTCATTGCAGAAGCGATAAGCGCGCAGCGGCGACAGCGTAGCGGCCGCGTAGTCGACGACGCCGTCTTCGTATAGCGCGACGAGATTGCCATTGTTCCGATCGACCGCCAGATCGTAAGGCGACGCCCCGCTTTCGATCAGCGCACTGCGCGAACGCTTCGCGGTATCAAACACCTCGATGCCGTCGCCGAAGATGCTGTTTACGTAGAGGTGACGCCCATCGACAGCCATCGTCAGCGCAAGCTGCCGTCCGAACGACAGGTTGCGCGCATCGCCGCCATCCAAGGGAAGCGCATCAGCAACCACCTCGCCGGTAGCGGCATCCACCACCGACAGGGAATTGGCAACGCCGTTGAACACCCACGCCTGCGCACCATCGGGAGTCAATAGCAGCGGCTGCGGAAAGCGCTGCAAGGGGGTGCTCCAAAGCGCCTGCCCGCTGCGCAGATCGAAAGCAGTCAGTGCATTGATGTTCCAGGAACTGACATAAGCGCGCTGACGCTGTGCATCGACGGCAATACCCGCCGCACCGCTGCCACGGCAGAAGTTGTGTGAGCAGCCGTCACCTTCCGGAGCTTTCCACCCGCCATCACCGAACCTGCGCAGAACGCTTCTGCGTGCAACATCGACTACGACAACCGTGTTGTCTTCGTTCTCGGTGACATAAAGTTGCTGCCCATCGGCGGAGAACACCATATCGGCCGGGCCCGCTCCAACCGCAACCCGTGCGCCCGTCGCGAACTCGGGTGATGCTTCACCCGCGCCAGCCGCGAGGCTGGCAATCAGACATGCCGAAAACACCATGATCCGTGGCATTGAAACAACGTGGGACATCGCGCGACTCCGAAAGGGAATGGTGCAAGTCCGGCCGATACGCATCGTTGCTGCTTATCGTCTACCGTCCATGGCTGCGCCATTCTAGCCCCAACCTGCCGCTTGGCGGGGTCAACCGTCCAGACCCGCGGCCACGCAACGGGAACATCCGCCGTGGGCATCACGATCCCGAGCGCGACCATGCGCTGCGAACCACCCTGTACGGGCCGAACTCAATAGCCTGCCGCCTGGCCATCCTTGCGGCTCTCCGATGCACCGTGGTAAACGCCGCTTTCCGGGTCGCGCATGATCGCCTGGTAACCACCATAAGGGCCATCGGCGAACGTCACCCGGTGCCCCTTGCGCATCAGGCCACGCACGGTTTCCCAGCTGAAGCCGGTCTCCAGGTTGACCTCGCCACCATCGCGCATCACGGTGGCCTGCCCGGTTGGCTCGGCAGAGCCTTCATGCTGGATGCGCGGCGCGTCGCCGGCCTCCTGCAGGTTCATGCCGCAGTCGACCAGGTTCATCACGTTCTGCGCATGCTGCATCGCACCGCCCATCACGCCAAAACTGGCGAACGGCTTGCCGTCCTTGGTGATGAAGGCCGGGATGATGGTCTGGAACGGGCGCTTTCCCGGCGCATAGCCATTGGGATGGTTCTTCTGCAGGACAAACATCTCGCCGCGATCCTGCAGGATGAAACCCAGCCCCGTCGGCGCCATGCCGCTACCCATGCCGCGACAGTTGGACTGGATCAGCGACACCATCATGCCGTCGGCCCCGGCCACAGTCAGGTAGATCGTGTCACCTTCCTCCAGCTGTTTCGGCGTATCCGGCTGCACTTCCTTCATGGCCTTGTCCAGCGAATTCAGCGCACGACACTGCGCGGCCTGCTCTTTGGAGAACAAGCGCGGTACCGGTGCCGGCGAAAATGCCGGGGCCGCGTAGAAACGGGCACCATCGGCGAATGCCAATTTCTTGGCTTCGACGAACAGATGAGTATGTTCTGCCGAGCCAAACGGAATCGTCGAAGAATCGTAGCCCTCCAGCACATTGCCCTGGCCCTATGCGGGCACATCGACTGGCGGCACACGAAGCTTATCTACGCCTGTATGCGCCGGATCAGGTTCGAAGGGTATGTCTCAACCGCGACCCAGTGGCCACTGCCCCCCCGGCTTCGGGCGTCATTGGACCTGCAATCAATGAGAACGCCAAGCCAACACCGGTCAACGGGCTGCAGCTACTGCTGGGTGGCAGCGCCATGCGCACCGTCACGACCCACTAACGCAATCGTGACACGCCATTCAGTAACATCCCGCACAGGCTCGTTCCGAATGACTGCCTTGCGGCGCTTGCCGCCCCTCCTTTCCCGGCCGGGTGCAATGGTGCCAGCCGGTTGTCCTGCAAGCTCAGGCCCACTCCCCTCAATCACTCTTTTGATCGGAGAAGCTCCTTCATGGTGTTTCGTGTCTCCATTGCATTGGTCGCGCTACTGGTGCTGATTGCCGGCCTCGCGCCCGGCCCCTTCAACGACGTGGTGCAGGCCGCGCTGGCCCAGGTTGTGCGTGGCGCTGGCTGGATGTACCTGCTGATCGTGTTCCTGACACTCTCCTTCCTGCTGTACCTGGCATTCGGCCGCTTCGGCAGCCTGCGCATCGGTGGTGAAGATGCCGAGCCTGACTTCTCCCGTGCCAGCTGGCTGTCGATGCTGTTCGCCGCCGGCATGGGTATCGGCCTGGTGTTCTGGGGCGCGGCCGAGCCGATATCACATTTCGTCACTCCTCCCGAAGGCCTGCCGCCGCAGAGCATGGATGCCGCCCGTGCCGCGATGCGTTACTCGTTTTTCCATTGGGGCCTGCACCCGTGGGCGATCTATGCGCTGATCGGACTGGCAATGGCCTGGTTCCAATACAACCGCAATGGTCGCGGGCTGATCAGCGACATGCTGCAGCCGGTCATCGGCCGCCATCATCGCGGCTGGATCGGCAAGATGGTGAACATCGCCGCCGTGGTCGCCACCGCAATCGGTGTCGCCACCACGCTGGGATTCGGCACGATACAGATCGCTGCCGGCCTGCAACGTGTGTTCGGTGTTACCGCAGGCGTGCCGTTGCAGATGACCGTCATCGCCATCGCCTTTGTGCTTTACATGATCTCCACCACCAGCGGTGTGGACCGTGGCATCAAGTGGTTGTCCAATTTCAATCTTGCGCTGGCGGCATTGCTGCTGGCCGCCGTGCTGGTGCTCGGCCCCACCGGCTTCATCTTCGATACCTTCACCACCACCCTTGGCGCCTATCTGAACCAGCTGGTGACAATGAGCCTGCGCATGTCGCCCTTCTCGGGCAGCACCTGGGTCGCCGATTGGACAATCTTCTACTGGGCGTGGTGGATCGCCTGGGCACCGTTTGTGGGTTCCTTCATTGCCCGGGTATCACGTGGCCGCAGCGTGCGCGAGTTCGTGGTCGGGGTGGTACTGGCGCCAACCCTGCTTGGCTTCCTGTGGTTCTCCGTATTCGGTGGCACCGCGCTATGGGCGCAACTGTTTGGCCACGCTGATCTCGTCCAGGCGCTGGGCAATGGTTATGAAACGGTATTGTTCACGCTGTTCGACAGCATGCCGGCCTCCTTGCTGCTGTCGGGCCTGGCCTTGGTCCTGCTGGTCATTTTCTTCGTAACCTCGGCCGATTCCGCGGTGCTGGTGCTGGCCAGCATGTCCACCGATGAGGCCGGCGACCCACCGCTGTCACGCAAACTGGTGTGGGGCATCGCCATTGCACTCATCGCAGCGGCATTGCTGCTGGCGGGTGGGCTGGATGCACTGCAGGGCATGATCACCATTGCCGCACTGCCGTTCGCACTGTTGATGGTGCTGGTGATGGTATCGCTGTATCGCGTACTGGACGCCGAGCACAACCGCCAGCGTCGGCTCGCGCAGCGCGCACGGCACATGATCGAGGCATGGATCGAGCGCGAGCAGGCAGCACAGGAAGAAGCACGTGCAGTCACTGAGCGTTTGTCAGGTCTGGACAGGTAAACGGGAGCTGCGGGGGCTGTGAACTGCCGCGGCGCATCTGGCTGGCTTGGCATCCAGCTGCGTAATGGGGCTGAACAATTGGGTGATAAGGACGGCAGCGAAGAGCTACCCCTCCCCAACCCTCCCCTTCGCTGCGCGAAAGGGAGGGGGCAGAAGCAGCTCCGCCGCCATCTTGTAGATCGCCAAGAACGGCCCCCTCCCTTTCGCGCAGCGAAGGGGAGGGTTGGGGAGGGGTGCTTTGGCTTTGGCTTTGGCTTTGGCTTTGGCTTTGGCTTTGGCTCCGGTCCTGCCACAACCAAAAGAAGCGAAGATCAGTACCCCGCCGCCTGACCGTCCTTGCGGCTCTCCGAAGCACCGTAGTAAACGCCGCTTTCCGGATCACGCATGATCGCCTGGTAGCCGCCATAGGGGCCATCGGCGAAGGTCACGCGATGCCCCTTGCGCATCAGGCCACGCACGGTTTCCCAGCTGAAGCCGGTTTCCAGATTGACCTCGCCGCCATCACGCATCACGGTGGCCTGCCCGGTTGGCTCGGTCGAGCCTTCATGCTGGATGCGCGGCGCATCGCCGGCCTCCTGCAGGTTCATGCCGAAGTCGACCAGGTTCATCACGATCTGCGCATGCCCCTGCGGCTGCATCGCACCGCCCATCACGCCAAAGCTGGCGAACGGCTTGCCGTCCTTGGTGATGAAGGCCGGGATGATGGTCTGGAACGGGCGCTTTCCCGGCGCATAGCCATTGGGATGGTTCTTCTGCAGGACAAACATCTCGCCGCGATCCTGCAGGATGAAACCCAGCCCCGGCGGTGCCATGCCGCTACCCATGCCGCGGTAATTGGACTGGATCAGTGACACCATCATGCCGTCGGCATCAGCCACGGTCATGTAGATGGTGTCGCCCTCCTCCAGCTGCCTGGGCGTGCCCGGCTGTACTTCCTTCAAGGCCTTGTCCATCGAGATCAAGCTGCGACGCTGTGCAGCGTAGTCCTTGGATATCAGTCGCTGTACCGGCGCCGGCGAGAATGCCGGGTCCGCGTAGAAACGGGCGCGATCGGCGAAGGCCAGCTTCTTGGCTTCAACGAACAGATGGATGTGCTCGGCCGAGCCGAATGGAATCTTCGAGAAGTCATAACCTTCCAGCACATTGAGGATCTGCAGCGCTGCAATCCCCTGGCTGTTGGGTGGCAATTCCCACACGTCGTAGCCGCGATAGTTGCTGCTGACCGGCTCCACCCACTCGCCTTCATGGGCGGCCATGTCTTCATAGCTCAGGTAACCGCCATTGGCCTTGAAGTAGTCGCCAATACTGCGGGCGATTTCTCCTTTGTAGAAGGCCTCGCGACCACCATCGGCTATTTGCTGCAAGGTGTTTGCCAGGTTTGGATTGCGCCACATCTGGCCCTTGCGCGGCGCATGCCCGTCGATGGTGAACTGTTCCCTGAAGCCCGGATACTGCACCAGCTTCGGCACCGAGCGGTCCCAATAGTAGGCAATGACTTCCGCCACCGGGTGCCCTTCGCGCGCATAGGCGATTGCCGGCGCCAGATTCTCAGCCATCGGCTTGCGCCCGAAGCGCGCGTGCAATGCGAACCAACCATCCACCGCGCCAGGCACCGACACCGGCAACGGCCCGGTCGCGGGAATCTCCTTCAGGCCGCGCCGCTGGAACTCCGCCAGCGTCAGCGGCCGCGGCGAGCGGCCCGAACCGTTGTAAGCATGCAGCTTGTGTGTCTTCGGGTCCCAGACAATGGCGAACAGATCGCCGCCAATACCGTTGCCGGTAGGCTCCATCAAACCCAGCGCCGCATTGGCGGCGATGGCTGCGTCCACCGCCGAGCCGCCATCTTTCATCACGTCCAACGCGATCTGCGTGGCCAGCGGCTGCGACGTAGCCGCCATCGCGTGCGGCGCAATCACTTCGGAGCGGGTCGCAAATTCGTGACCGGTAACACGGTCTGCGGCAAACGCAGCCGCCGATACCGTGGCGAGGGCAAGCAGAAGCGCAGTACGCAGCATGGCAGGTGACCGGCAGGAGAATGCCGGGAAGATAGCTCTTACGCACGTCTTACGCACGTCTTACGCCGCCGCCGTATCTAGTCCGCTGAAACAAACCACCCGTCGCTGCAGACCCGCGCCGGGTACACAGGTTCTTCCACAAGGGGCTCTTCAATGCAAATGCGATCCAAGCGCCATCAAGGCGGTTTCACTCTGGTCGAAATGGCCGTGGTGCTGGTCATCATCGGCGTGATCATCGGTGCGGTGATGATCGGCCGCGACGTCCAGCGCAATGCCGAATACACGCGCATCAAGCAGAAGTACGTCGATCAATGGGTCGTGGCCTACAACAGCTACCACCAACGCTTTGGTGCCCCCGTCGGCGACAACCAGGCCGCGCCGCGCTTGATGGTCGCCGGCAAGGAATACGACATCGACATGGCCAACAACACCGCCACCAAGGGCGCGATCTGCAATGGCTCGGCGTCGACCAAGAGCGACCAGCCGGTATCGGCTGCCTCGCAGGACGGTGACAAGCTGCGTGACTTCATGCGCGGCGCCGGCATCAGCTTGCCGCCGGGCCGTGGTGAGGGTTTTGAAGACCGCTATGTCTATCTGGATACCAACGGCAACCCGCAGGAGATCCAGGTCTGCTTCCAGTGGAATCCGGCAGAGACCGCCTCCGGTGCCGGCAATGTGATGGTCCTTTCCGGCCTGACCCCGGATCTTGCCCGTTCGCTGGACCAGATGATCGATGGCAAGCCCGATCCGCAGTCCGGTGCGTTCCGTCAGGTGGGCCTGAACAAGCGCAGCGTCGGCAGCAATGCCGATGCCGAGAGCATGGAGTGGAAGGGCAACAACACCAACAAGTCGGGTTCGGCCGGCTCGGCCAACTCCAACGTCGCCGGCGGTGGCGATGACACCGACCAGATCATCACCCTGGTCGCCCACTACAAGATGAATCAGTAATCCCATGACCATCGCCTCCATGCTGGGCCGGCTGCGCCGGTCACGACGTCTCTCCCTGACGATCTTTGCGGTGACCCTGCTGGCCCTTGTGGTCACCGCCGTGTGGTTCATCTCCGCGCGCAGCAGCCTGGCCCGCGCCTACGACCAGCTCAGCAACAGGAACGAGCTGCTGTCGCAGGCCCGGATGGCCCAGCAGGAGGCGCAATTGAAGGTCGACAACGCCAACTCCGCCCGCCAGTTGCTGGATCAGCTCGCCGATCTGGGCATGGAACCCATTGGCTGGGGCGAGCGATTGATAAACCTCAATCAAAGCCAGATGTCGCGCGTGGATTCGGATGCATTGCTGGGCAGCATAGCGCCCAGCCCGGATCGCATCTTTGGCGCCGACGTCTTCGAGCTTTCGGTCACCGACCCGAGCGAAGGGCTGTTCCATCTGCCCACCACCTTGTCCGATCGCCCGCCGGCACCTTTGTCGCTCACGCTACGTGGGAGCCTCCTTTTCCGCACCGCGACCGGTCCATTGGCGTCGAACGCCCCGGTGCCCCCGCCACAAAGCACGCCCGGAGGCGCGCAGCAATGAGCATGCACAGCATCGTCCAGCTAGCCGGGCGCTGGCTTTCCTTTGGCCAGGACAGCGTCGCCATCAGCGAGACCCGCCCGCGGCTGGAAGGTCCCGCGTGGCTGTTCGCCGAATTCGAAGGCGGCAATAGCGGGGTCATGTCGTTGGAAGGCAGCTCCGCCCATGCCGTAGCCCTGATCGAGAAACGCCTGCGTGCCGATGGTCTGATCGATGGCGATGCCAAGATCCTGATCCACAAGAACCGCTCGATGGGTGCCGGCTACCAGACCTTGTATACAGCGGTTCCGCTGGATACCTGGCAGCAGAGCTATGCATGGGCCGAAGCCCAGCCGGACCACTGCCTGCTGTTGCCGATCACCTCGCTGATGTGGCGCACGCTGAAGCCGGGTGAAGGCCTGATCGTGCACTGTGGACGGCAGATGAGCGTACTGGCGCTGCGCAAGCACGACATCATCCATCGTGCATCGATGGCCTACAGCGAAGATCCATCCGACCTGTCAATGACCGCCAGCGCACTTGCCCAGCAGGTTGCGGATGATCTGTCGCGCAGCGACGAGGAACCTGATCCATTGCTGTTCCGCTGGTGCTCGTTGTTGCTCCCGGCTTCCGAATCGGAGCAGATACCGCTCAATGAGCGGCTTGCCGAGATCTTCTCGATCGCTACCGGCAGCCAGGTCAAGCAGGTGCCCATGCACATCTACCGCGATGAGCACGGCCAGTCCTGGTCCAGCGGCATTGCCTGGATGCGCACGCAGGCATCCTCGCGTGATGCGGTGAACCCCTTGCCCAGCCGCGCGGCGTACCTCGCCGAATGGGCCCTGCCAATGGCATCGGCCGCATCGCTGCTCATCGCCATTGCATTGGGTGCGTTGGGTACCCGCTGGATGCTGGCCGCGCACGATGCCAACGAACGCAGCGAAGCCATCAGCCAGGAAATCAGCACACTGGAGCAGGAAGCCCGCCTGCTCGCCGACAAGGCAAACATGCCCGCCGGGCTGGATGGTGCCCTGCAGTTCGTCAGCAAGGCCAAGGCATTGACCGATGGCATCGATCCGGTAACCGGACTGGAATCGGTGCGCAGGGCCGCACAGGACGAGGTCCGCATCCTGCGCGTACGCGTCGAGCAGCCCGCCCCAGGCCAGGCCAATGCAGGTCCGCCGCGCACGCTGCGCGTGGATGGCATGGTCGATGCGGACCGCGGCACACCTGGCATGCAGATCGCGGCCTTCGTTGAGCGCCTGCGCCAGGAGGGCTTCGATCCAGTGCCGCTGGATCCGCAATCCGGTGGTGCAACGCGTGCCGGTGGCGGGGTCTTCTCCTACCTGCTCAAGACCACCACCCCAACCAGCGCCGACGCAGTGACGGAGCCCACCACGTGAAGAAGAAATACATCGCAATGACGGCCCTGCTTTGCTGGCTTGCGGTCTCCGGCTGGCTGGCCTCCATGGTCGTCGCCAAGCCGGCGGTCCTGTTCATTGGCAACAACGCCGAGGAGAGCGCAGAAGCTGCACGCCTGCGTGCCTCCCTGCAACGCAACAAACTGGTACTGGAAACGGCAGCAACACTGCGACCGCAGCCGCGCTTCGAGGGTAGCCAACTGATCGCGGTACCGGACAGCCCCGCAGCGGGTAGCGCGGGCCCCGCCAGCAATGGCGTGGCAGATGCCGATACCTTGTCCCTCGTGCCGGCATCGCTGTCGCTGGTGGTCACCGCGGATGGTCGCTCGACCGCGATCATCAACGGCATGCCGGTTCGCCAGGGCGCGCGGCTGGACGATGGCACCCGCGTGCTTGCCATCGGCAGCAACTGGGCGCGTGTGCGCAGCCCCGCTGGAGAGGTAAGCACCTTGCGTGTGCGCCACATCGGCCAGTCGCCTGAAGCCGCCGGAGCCAGCCGATGAATCCCTACGTCAAGATCGGCGCGATTGCCGGCAGCATGATCCTGGTGGGGGTGCTCCTGACCGTGGGTCTGCGCAAGACCAGCAATGCCCCGCTCGCAGCGCCAGCCGCGACAGCGGCAACAGCAACAGCCAGCGATAGCGCCCCCCCGCCCACCGCTACCGCTGCGGAGATCACGCCGTCCGCCACCGCGACCGCAGCACCGTGGGAGACCGGGCCGCATGCACGCACCACCGCCCCGGCCCCGGCGGCCGCCATCCGCATGCCACCACCATCGCCGCCAACCTCCTCGAATGCGCAACTGCGCACGGCCATGGAGCAGATGGATCGGCAGATGACCCAGAACGAAGTGCAGGCACAGGCTTTGCTGCGGCAGCTCGATACCGCCCAGGCGACCGGCAATCTTCCTCCCGGCATGAACCCCGAAGCGGCTCGCAGCAACATCCGCATCGCCATCAGGGCCCAGCAACTCGGGCGGGAACTGGTGAGTGTCAGCCAGCAGCCAGATACGCCAGGGCGTCAGCAGCGCATGGCGCAGATAAGCAACGAGCTGATCACCCTGCGCGAGAGCCTGCGCTATGACGTCAACCAGCCCATCGCGGCCAAGACGACGCCCTGACATGCACGGCCTCCGCCTACAACGTGGATTCAACCTCCTCGAGCTGACGATCGTGGTGGGTGTTCTTGCGTTGCTGACCAGCGCCGCAACGGGCACCTACGAGGCATTCCAGCAGTCGCGCAGCTACAGCGAGGCCAGCGCACGACTCGGTGAATCACGACAGGCGATCAAGGCGTTCGTCATCCGCAACAAACGCCTGCCCTGCCCCGACAGCAGCCCCAAGGGTGATAGCGGCCGCGAGAACGGCGGCGTGGCGGGGTGCCCATTGGGATTGAACGTCGGATGGCTGCCATACGAAAGCCTGGGACTGACGCTGCCAGAGCAACGTGCACGCATCCGTTACGCGGTCCACCGCAGCAGTACGGCAGACCTGGTGATTCCTGCTGGCAGAGGGGCCGAATTCGCCGACAAGGACGGTTCCAGCAAGCTGTTGGCAACCTTGGCAAGCGCCATGCGAGCGCCGGCCACTACAGGCCAGCCGTACTACAAGATGCCGCCCGCCAATACGCCCTATCCAAGCGAGACACCCGCGAATCCGGAGGTTGCCTGCAATGGCGTCGGCGAAACGATCAACCCGGCGTTCGCGCTGATCGCGCCGGGCATGGACATGGACCAGGCCGGTGGTGCCGCTGCCGGCTTCGACACCATGAACAACGCCATCGCCACGCAGCCCGCCAGCTCGCTGTGCATGGCGCCGCCCGAGCGCCCCGCAAGCTTCCGCAATGACGACCAGACCAGTGCCGAGTCAGCCACCAGCCTGCTCGGTTGGCTGACCTCCCTTGAACGATAAGCAATCGACCCCGCATAACTCCGAGGCCTTTGAAATGACGAGCCACCACAGCAACTCACCCTGCCAGCGCCAGCCGCGCCATCTTCCCCGCCTGCTGGCCGGTGGTGTCGGCACGCTGCTGTTGGCTGCGTGCACCAACATGCCACCACGCAGCGTGCAGGATCTTCCGCCCGTCGAGCACAAGGCACTGGAGCGCACCAGCACCGCTCTCGCGGAGGAGTCCGCGAAATTCCTGGAAGCCCAGGACAAGCGCCTTGCGGCGATCGAACACAAGGGCACGGCAGCACCAAGCACCAAACCGCTGGCACCGGTGTATGACCCGCTGGAGCACAGCGTGGTCAGCATCAGCATGTTCGATGCGGATGTCGGGCAGCTGCTGTGGGCGTTGGCCGGCGAGCTGAAGATGAACCTCATCGTCGATCCCAAGGTGCTGGAGCAGAAACAACGTTCCAGCCTGCAGCTGAGCAATGTGTCGGCGCGCGAGGTGTTCAACCACATCCTCGATGCGTTCGACCTGCATGGCGAGCTGCGCGGCGGTGCGCTGGTGGTGAGCCAGACCAAGGAACGCATCTTCAACGTCGACATGCTCAACTCGGTGACGTCATTGGAGCTCAACAGCGGTGGCGACGTATTCGGCGCCGGCATGGCCGGCGAAGGCGGCGGTGGCCAGTCACTGCGTGGATCACTGAGCATGAGCGGCAGCGTCGGCAAGGACAATGATCCTTACAAGCAGCTCGCGGCGGCACTGGACGTGATCCTGGATACCGACAAGAGCAAGCAGGCCGTTGCGCCCACCGGCCCGGACCAGCCCAAGCCGGCGGCCACCGCCAGCTACAACCTGGATGCCGGCAGCGGCACCTTGTTCGTGCGCGCACGGCCCTCGCAGATGCGCGCCGTCGAAGAACTGATCGAGCACAACAAGCAGAAGCTGCGGCGTCAGGTACTGGTCGAGGCGCAGATCCTGGATGTGACACTCAACGACAGCAGCAACTACGGCGTCGACTGGAACCTGCTGCGTGATCGCGTCGCCGGCATCTATGGCGATACCGCCGCCACCATCCTGCCCGACGCCAATAGCCCGCTGTCCTATGATGGCCTCACCCGCCTGGGTCAGCAGCCGCGCACCATCACCTTCCCCAACCAGACGCTTGGCTCGGGCCTGGGCCGGGCGCTGGGGCTCAGCTACGCCACTGACACGTTCTCCGCGGCGGTGAATGTGCTGCGCGGCTTCGGCAACGTCAAAGTGCTGTCCAATCCCAGCGTGCGCGTGCGCAATGGCAGCCCCGCCTACCTGAGCGTGGGCACCAACATCCGCTATGTCACCAAGTCCACCAGCAACTTCTCCAACACCGGTGGCAGCGGTGGCTCCTACAACCAGTCCACCGACATCCAGACCGATTCGCTGTTCTCCGGCGTGGTGATCGGCGTGGCACCGATGATCCATGAGAACGGCAGCGTCGAACTGCTGGTCCATCCAATGCAGACCGAGGTCGATACCAGCAGCCTGGTCCTGCGTGAGTTCCCCAACGGCAACGCCGTTACCCTTCCACAGGTCAACGTCAAGGGCATCACCACCACGCTCAACCTGCGCGACGGTGACACGGTGATGCTCGGCGGCCTCATCGATCAGAATGCGTCGCTGGACGATCGTGGCGTACCGGGGCTGTCCGACGTGCCGGTATTCGGGCGCATGTTCGGTTCCCGCGCCAAGACCCATAGCACCCGCGAACTGGTGCTGGTATTGCGGGTGAAGGTGCTGTGAGCCTGATCTTCGACGCCCTGCGCCAAAGCGCTACGACTACGGCGACCGGCACTTCGCCGGCCGCCGCGCAGGCGCACGGCCGGACGTCGCGGAAACGTCTGTATTGGCTGGGGGCTGCGGCGTGCGTAGTACTGGGATCGACACTGGTGCACGTATTCTCCAGCAACGCCAATCCGGTACAGGCAGCGCATCCCCACAACCTGGCTGGCGCAGTGCAGGCTGCGTCGGCAGCACCCGCCCGCCAGGTCGCCCCCGCGTCCTTGCCAAGCACGGCGCCGCCGATTCCGGCCTTGCCGCCCCTGCGCCCGGCCGCGGCAGTGGCTGGCGCGGCGCCTGCGCTGCCGCGCTCGACCCCGTCGCCCGCCGCCGCTGCGGGGGGCGCAACCGACCGTCCCCCGATTGCTGCGGCGGCACAGGACGTCGTCCATGTGCAGTCCCAGCAGTTGAACATCACCGTCAGCAAAAGTACGGCACCAGCCGCACAGACACGGCCCGCGGCCACTACCACCAGGGACAGTGAAACCGCCATAACCCAAGCCATCCGGACGCTGCAGGAGGCGGTGGCACAAAAAGACGATGCCGCCGTCGCACTGCAGTTGCAGAGGCTGCGCCAGCTGCTGCCCGCCGATAGCCTGACCCTGCTGCGCAATGAAGCCTGGATCGCACACAACCAGGGCGACCTGCTCGCCGCGGAAGAACGCTATCGGCAGATCCTGTCGCGTGTGCCCGAAGACACCCAGGCCGGTGTGAACCTGGCGCTGCTTGAAGCGGCACGCGGGCAGACCGACAACGCACAGACACGCCTGTTGCGGCTCGCTGCGGAGAACGGCGAGTCGGCGCTGATCATCCAGGCACTGGCGCAGATCCGCGGAACGCAGCAATGAATCCGGCCACCCGCCAGCACCTGCAGCAGCTTGGCCTGCATCGTTCGCCGTTCCCGCCGACGCCGGACAGCGTCGCCTACTTCCAGACCGCTTCGGTGGAGCGCGAGCTGGTGGAGGCAAGCCATTGCCTGCGCACGCGCTCGGGCTTCGTCCTGCTCACCGGCGAGGTGGGTACCGGCAAGAGCACGTTTCTACGCCGCCTGCTGGCCGCGCTGGAAAGTGAAGACATGGTGGTCTCGCTGGTCTTCAATACCTATCTGCAGGGCAATGACCTGCTTGCGGCGGTGTTGCGTGACTTCGGCCTGTCGCCCGAAGCGAGTGCCGCCGACAACATCGATCGCCTCAATCGCTTCCTGCTCGAGCGTTGGCAGCGCCAGGTCACCTGTGTCCTGCTGATCGACGACGCCCAGAATCTGGACATCGAAAGCCTCGAGTTGCTGCGCCTGCTTACCTGTCTGGAATCCGGGCAGGAGAAGCTGCTGCAGATCGTGCTGGCCGGGCAACCGGAGTTGCTGCAGTCGCTGGCGCAGCCCGCCATCCGCCAGCTCAGCAGCCGCATCAGCAAGCATGTGCAGCTCTCGGTCTTGCCGCAGGACCGCGTTGCCGACTATGTCCATTTCCGCCTCGACAGCGCCGGTGCGGACGGCAGCATCGCGCTCGACGACGCGGCGGTAAGCGCGTTGCATCGCCTCAGCAAAGGCAACCAGCGCCACATCCACCAGATCATGGACCGCAGCCTCTATGGCCTGTACGGGCATAGCACTACGCCCAGGAAAATCGATGCGGCATTGATACGCACCGCCGCTGCCGAGGCCGGCATCCGTGCGCCGACGGCAGTGCGCAGACATACCTGGGCCCTGGCCGCTTCGCTGGGGGGCATCCTCGTGCTGGGCGCGCTCGCCCTCTCGTTGCGTCCGGCGGTCACCCACGCCGAACCGTCGGCGCCGGCGCAGCACTCCGCCATCACCCACGCTCAGCCCGATCCTGTGTATGCCAACGCCAGCTGCCTTGCCGGGCTTGGCACGGGCGCACAGCTCAGCGTCGCCGTCCGCGCCGAAGCCGCGGCGCTGCTGCAGCAACGCGCCGATTTCTGCCTGCAACGGTCAGCGCAAGGGCTGCGCGCCACCTTCGTGCCGCACATCTCCGCCACGCAACTGCTGCAGCGCCAGCCCAATACGCATGTGCAGGAACTGCAGTACAGGCTGCAACAGCAAGGCCACTATGACGGCCAGCTCGACGGCCGCTTCGGCCCCCTGACCCAGCGCGCACTTTCGCGCATGCAGCAGCGCAGCTTCCTGCCTGTAACAGGCACGCCGGACCCCTTGACCTTGCACCTGCTTTCACTCAGCAAGCCGCAAGCCACCTCCTCGAACGACATGGATCCCTCCGCCAATGGCCACGGTTGATTCCCGCATCCCCTCCGCCTCCGCCAACTCGAGCCAAGGTCTGGTAAGCCTTGAACAGGCCAAGCTGGGCGTACTGCTAAACGAGCAGGGGCTGCTTGACCCGATCCAGCTGCTGTACGCCCGCCAGAAGAACCTGGTGGAGCAGACCAGCTTCGGCCGCCTGCTGATCCGCCATGGCCTGGCCAACGAATCGGACATCGTGCGCACCCATGCAGGCATGCTGGGCATCGAGTTCGCGCCGACGGAAACCCTGCCGATCGCCGACCCGCAGATCCTGGCCATGTTCAACCGGGAACTGTGCCAGATGCGCCAGTTCCTGCCGCTGCGTCGCGACGGGGATCAACTGGAAGTCCTGCTCGGTGATGCCGACCAGGCGGCCGTGGCCCAGCTTGTGCTGCAGCGCTGTGGCCTGCGTTGCCGCTTCCTGCAAGGCGAGTACGGCAAGGTCGCGCGGTTGATCCGGCAGACCTATTACTTTGCACAGAACCCGATCGAAGCGCTGCTGGAGAAAGAGATCCGCCGCCTTGCGACGGACAACGACCACGCCTACAGCCCGGAGAAGTTGCTGGACTACCTGCTCCACCTGGCCGTTCGTGAGCGTACAACCGACATCCACATCGCGCCGTCCGAACACAGCCTGCATGTCCTGTTCCGCGTCGACGGCGTGCTGCGGCCGATGTGGGCCATGCCCAACTCGCTCAGCCGCCTGCTGGGTTACATCAAGCTCGCCTCGGAGATGGACATCTCCGAGCAGCGCCGTCCGCAGGACGGCAGCTTCCGCGCCACGGTGCTCGACTCCGCGCTGACCGTTCGCGTCTCCACCCTGATCACCGAGTCCGGCGAGCGCATGGTCATGCGCCTGCTGCCGGAGCACAGCGATCTTGCCGGCCTGGAGGAACTTGGCTTCTTCCCCGAGGATGTCGCCCTGCTGGAGCGCCTGTTCGCCAAACCGGCGGGCCTGATCCTCATCACCGGCCCTACCGGCTCGGGCAAGAGCTCATCGCTGCACGCCGCACTGCGCATGCAGTCCTTGATCGAACGCAATGTGCTGACGGTCGAAGACCCCATCGAGTACCGCGTGCCGGGTGCCGGTCAGACCGAGGTCAACCGACGCGCCGGCTATGAATTCGGTTCCGCCCTGCGCCACTTCCTGCGCCACGACCCGGACGTGATCCTGCTGGGCGAAATGCGCGACGCAGAAACCGCACAGGCGGCAATCGAAGCCGCCGCAACCGGTCACCTGGTGTTGTCGACGCTGCACGTGACCACGGTCTTCGGCGTGGTACCTCGTCTCCGTCCATTGGGCCTGGAGGCACAGGTGATCGCGGACAACCTGCTCGCGGTTGTCAACCAGCGACTGGTCCGCCAGGTATGTCCGTTCTGTGCCGCCGATGTTCCCTTCAGCGACAAGGAGTGCGAATGGCTGGAGCTGCCCATCGGCAGCCTTGGGCGCCGCGGCCCCGGCTGCGACCGCTGCCGTGGCAGCGGCTTCTATGGCCGACTGCCGGTCTACGACATCATGATCGTCGACGAACCCCTGGCCAATGGCATTGCCGATGATGTCAGCCGCGAGGCCCTGCGCGGGCTGGCCATGGGTGCCGGCTTCAAGGGCATCGAGCAGGTCGCACGTGCACGTGTCATCGCCGGCCAGACCACCACCGAAGAAGTGTTGCGCGTGGTTGGTGTAGGCCCGTCGCCATGAACGTCTACTACTACCGACTGCTGCTCTCCAACGGCCGCGTCCGCGCAGGGGTAACCCAGCTGGCGGTCGAGCACGATGCCTCCGCACGCATGTGGCTGGAGAAGAACTTCGATGCGGTGGTGCTGAAACTCTACCGCTTCCCTGGCTGGCTGGCGGAAACCCAGCGCTCCATCACCCACCTGATCAAGCCCAGCATCAAGCCGGTGGAGCTGGCCGGCATGCTGCGCGACCTGGCGGTCATGACCAGCAGTGGCATTCCGGTCATGGAGGCACTGCGCGCAGTCGCCAACGAGGTCAGTTCCGGCCGTGCTTCCAATCCGGCCCGGCTGGCACGGCGCCTGCTGGATGAGCTGGATGCCGGTGCATCGCTGAGTGATGCCTTCGGCCGCTATCCGGATGCGTTTCCCGAGACGGTTCGCAACCTGATCATGATCGGCGATGAAACCGGCTCGATGGACAAGATGTTGATGGAAGCGGCCGACCACGTCGAACGCATCTCGCGGATGACCGCCGACACCCGCCAGGCCTTGATCTACCCGGCCTTCGTGTTCTCGGCGATCTTCGCCGCCGGTGGCTTCTGGATCTACTACGTCATCCCCAACCTGTCCGACCTCTTCAAGCAGATGAACGCCAAGCTGCCGCCGCTGACGGTCTGGGTGATGCGCAGTTCCGAGTGGCTGATCGGGCACATCGCCATGATCGCCGCCGGCATGGTGGCGCTGGCCTTCGTGCTGTGGGTGACCTGGCGCTACAGCCGGCGCTTCCGTCGCGCCGTGCACTACACACTGCACAAGCTCCCCATCGCCAAGACCATCATGTTCTCCTCGGGACTGGCCTTCTTCACCGAATACATGGCCCTGCTGATCCGCGCCGGCGTCGACATGGTCAGCAGCCTGCAGGTGATGGAGCGCGCCATGCGTGACGAGTACTACCGTGATCGCATCATCGCCATCCGCCAGGTGCTTGAACGCGGTGACCGGGTGTCCTCGGCTATGCGCCAGGTGGGCGGTTTCCCCTCGATGATGGTGCGCATGATCAGCGTTGGCGAGGATACCGGCACCCTGGACAGCCAGTTCTCGCGGCTGTCCGAGGAGTACAGCCTGCGCCTGCAGCGCCTGATCACCAACCTGTCGGAGATCATCAAGCCGGTTGTCGTCCTGTTCGGCGGCGGCATGTTCGTTTTCCTGATCGTCGCCTTGCTGCTACCGGTCTACGACCTGGTACAGCAGGCCATCACATCGCCGCAGATGTAAGGACCGCCCCGACCATGAAATCAATCCGATCCAACCGTGGCTTCACCCTGATGGAGATGTCGGTGGTGCTGGTCATCATCGCGCTCATCCTGGGTGCGGTCACTGTCGGCCGCGACGTCTACCGCGGCGCGGTCGCCGAACGCATCAGCAGCGAGTTCGTGCAGGGCTGGATTCTCGCCTATGACCGTTACGCGAGCCAGACCGGTAGCGTGCCGAACGACGGAACCCTCACCGGCATGATTGGTGGCGGCACCGCCGCGACCGCGCTGTGCAGCACGCAGCTGGTCGACGAGATGCTCAAGGCGGGCGTGACCCTGCCACAAGGTGCAATGGAGGGCCGCCAGGATGCCTACATCTACCAGGACCGCAATGGCCTGCCGCAACGCCTGCAGGTCTGCCTGCAGGCGATCTCCGGCTGGCACGAACCAACCAGTTCCACCGGCTACGTCCAGCGAACACGCAACGTGCTGGTACTCCACGGTCTGACGCCGGAGCTGGCACAGCAACTGGATCAACGCATCGACGGCAAGGTCGATGCGCGCGCAGGGCGTGTGCGCGAGAAGCGGCCAGGTACCAACAAGGTCGCCACCCCCACGGAGAACGCCGCCTGGTCGCGCGACGAAATGAGCAATGCAACCACCAGCATGGATGCCGCCAGCGCAACGGTCACCGCCTACATAAAAATGAGCCAGTAATCGGACCTGCAGTCATGCACAACGTCAGCCCTGATCCACTCGCCGATACCTCCACACCCCCCGCCCAACGCGGCTTTGGCCTGCTGCAGGTCATGCTGGTGCTGATGCTGGCAGGCGTGGCGGTGGCCGCCGCCACCCTGCTCCTCAACGCCAAGCGACCACTCGCCCAGGCAAGCAACCAGCAGCACACCCTGCGCTGGGCGGACGAAGCCCTCACCGCGTATGCCGCAGCATATGGACGCCTGCCCTGCCCGGCCAGCCGCTGGAGCGAGGAACCCTCCAGCGTATTGGAGAGCTGCGTTGATGATGGCAGCGCCGGCTCGCCGCAGGCCGTCGGCTTCCTTCCCGTGGCCGTACTTCCGGGTGCCATGGAACTCGGGGCCGGCATCGGACCGATCCGCTACTCGGTATCACGCGGCGTGATCGCCACGGACCCAGCTGGCGCGCAGCACCGCCAACCGGCCCTCTCCGACACCGGCGACGCCTACATCCCGGTCAACGAGCAGGGCGAAGCCTTCGAGGACTATGTCGATCCGGCCGCGGGCCAGGGCAATGGCCTGGACTTCTGCGCCGCGCTCGGCCAGAACGCCGTTTCCGGCGGCATCGCCGATGCCTACGCCACCACGAGGACCGCAGACCAGCAGTACAACCTTGCCTATGGCCTGGTAGCGGCCGGTATCACCGGCAATGAAGGCAGCCGTTTCGACAGCACCGCCTCAGCGGCGTTGCCAAGTCCCGCCAAGCCGGGTGATGTCGACTACGACGACCGCACGCTTGCCCGCACCTTCGCCGAGCTGGCGCCACTGGTGGGCTGCCGCCAGTACGCGGCAACGAACGCGATGGAGGCCCCCAGCAGCGTGGCGTTGCTGTCCATGGACGTGTTGGCCGGTGCCGTCGCCAATCATGCCACCGTCATCGATTTCCAGGACACGAATGAAGGCAACGGTGAGGCCCAGGTCCGCGATGCCACCTTCGCCCAGGTCATGGCGATCACCTCCATCGTGCTCAGCTCGCTGACGCTGGTGGATTCCATCCAATCGGCGGTATTCCACGGTGTCACCCTGGGGATCGATACCGCGATATGCATCGCCTCGCTCGGTATTGTCTGCGCGCCGTTGGGCAAGGACATCATCGCCAATATCCTCAGCGTGGGCGCCATGATCCAGTCGATCTCGGCACTGGTGCAGAACACCGTGGCGCTGGTGCCCATCGGCCTGGCCCTGGATGCGAACGTCAAGGCGCGTGATCGCGCCAAGGAATCAGGGCAGCGGCCGGACACAACCTCGGTCGAGGGGGTGCTCAAATCAATGGAAAAGATGTTGTACGGCGCCGATGCAACCGTCTGCGAGACGAAGACAGACCCCACCACCGGACTACCGATACAGCGCCGGGACCCCGCCGGAGAATTGATTTTCAACGACGCGGGCATCCCGCAATACGAGTGTGAGGAAAAAACCGGCTTCCAGCCCGGGTTGAAGCAGGATGTCGAGAGCGCAAAGGTGACCGAGCGCAACATGGTCGCCGCCGAACAGGTGTATTACGTCAACCGCATCCTGCCGTTCGAGGACGCATCGCTGGCCTCGTTGATGGTGCTGGGCCCATCCGCGGCCAAGTACAAGAGAACCACCTGTGAGTACACAGGCTCCGGCCCATACAAGAACAGCAACGGCAACTGCGTCGCGGTCATCCCACCGGAACCCGCGGGCTGGAGCTCGGTGACCCGCTTCCTGCCCAATGCGTTGCAGGATGCCAAGCTCCGTCGCGGCTATGCCCAGCGATGGACCGTGCTGCAGCGCGAGGCCAATGACATGAAGCGTGCCATCGACCAGAAGACAGCCAACCGGACGCAGTGGCTGGGATTGGTTGCGGGTGCGGAGAAGGACGCCGAAAACGTATGTCGCGGGGCCAACAACCCCGACTCCATGCAGATCTGCAAGAACTCGCGCCAGCAGGTCCATTACATGAAAACCTGCACCTATACCCTGGCCAACCCCGATGGCTCCACCCGCGTGTTCAACGAACTCAGCCCGGGTGCCGGGGAGCCGATCAACTATGACGCCCAATGCACGCCGATGATCGATCTTGACCTGCAGCGCGCAAAGGACGCGCTGGCAAACAAGGAGCGCGACCGCGACGCTACCAAACGCTCCTACGACCGGCAAAGCTCGCCCTACCTGAGGTACCCGACCAGCTGGAACAATCGCAGGGTCGTCATCGATACCAGCGTCCCGACGTTCACCTGGGACACCAGCAATGTCTGGCGCTACAACGAGCTGCCGATCGATGGCGCCAATGGCGTACATCTCATCAGCACGGAAAACGTGGTGTCCGGCGATGCCTGCGATTTCCTCAGGACGACCGGGCAATCGGGGTCCGAGTGCTCCCGCTATCCCTACTCCCGCGCCTATGGCGACTGGCTGCAGGCCAAGGAAGGTGCGGACAAGGCAATCACAAATCGCACACAGACCGAGGCCCGCTTCAAGGAGCTGGAAGCCAAATATCTCACGCTGCAGAATGCAGCAGGGCCGGGCTCAGGCAACGAGGAGGCGCTGGTAGTGGGCGCTCCCGCGCTGCTGCTGAAGGCCGACACGCGCGGCGCGGTGGGCCCAGCGCGCCCCGCGGTGGCTACGCCATGACCATCCATCGTCACGCACAACGCGGCTTCAGCCTCGTCGAGATGGCCATTGCCCTGGTGATTGCAGGGTTGATCTCGGCCGTGGTGTTCGCCTTGATACCTGCGGGCACGCAGGTGCTCAAGGCTGACAATGACGAACAACGGATGGCACAGGCCGAGCATGCCCTGCTGGGGTATCTGCGTGCCAACCTGAAGCTTCCGGCGGCGGACACCGATGGTGATGGCCGTGCCAATCCGGGCCAGACCGCCGGATGGCTACCGGTACGCGACCTGGGCCTGTCCAGCGACACGCGCATCCTCTACCAGGTGCAGGCGGATCTGCTGCCGACGCTTGGCAGCCATTTTTCCCCGCGCATCCCCGATGGCACTGCCACCAACCCGACCTCGCCGATAAACGGGCTGGACCTGTGCCTGCGCCTGATGGACCTGCAGAAAACCGCGCCGAAGCTTCCTGGCATCGAGTTTGCTGCAGCCTATGCACTGGCCATCAACAACCATCGCGCCGATGTCGGCGCGGATGTCGGCAGTGCCGCAATTGCGTTTCACCTGCCCGGGTTGCCAGACAATGCGCATCGCCTCACCCAGGCCGCCGGCATTGGCGAGCTGTCCAGCCGTCTGTCCTGCAGTGACCGCGTGGGTCGTGCGCAGGGAGCCGCGCAGTCCGCGGCAGCGGCCTACAGCACCGCTCGGGTCGCCGAGTTCAATGCCCGGTTCCGGAAGTTCGACGAGCGGACAGCGCGTGCGCTGAAGGCCGCCACCGATGCCGGCATGGCCGCTGCCGGCGCCGCACTGGCATTCGCAATATTCGATGAAACAATTGCCGCAGTGATGACCACACCAGGCGACTTCGAAACGCCGCTGAAGATCACCATCGCATTGGGCGAGCATGCCAATGCACTCACCGGCATCGGCTATGCGAGTTATCTGGTCCACCTCGCCACCGGTGAGGTGGAAGAGGCCGAGGCGGCCTTGCAAGCGGCAAAACAAGCCAAGGAGATCGCCGCCACACAGTGGCAGAAGGCCTCCGCAGCAAGCCAGGCCGCCAAGCAGAGTGCCATAGCCCTGGACAGCGCAGGAATCGATAAATGAGTCACCCCAACATTTCCTCATCCCGCGTACGTGGCTTCTCGCTGATCGAACTTACCGTATCGCTGGTGATCCTGGGCATCGTTGGCGTGCTGCTGGCACGGTGGCTGATGCTCAGCCACAGCGAGAGCCAGCAGATCATGCAACGCACGCTGCTGCAGCGCGCCGACGATGCGCTGCTGGCCTATGCGGCAAGCAATCATCACCTGCCCTGCCCGGCTGCCGATAACAACGGCATCCCCGACTGCAGTCTGGAACATGGCCAGCTGCCGTACCGGGAGCTCGGTCTCCCGGACCAGCGCGCTGCCGGCCTGCGCTACGCGGTCTATCGCAACAATGCGCTCGCCGCTGTTGATCCGGATGTGACAACCGTCAACGCCGACCTCACCGTGGCAGCCAACCGCGCGCCCACCCTGCAGGTGCTAAGCAATGCCACGTCTTCCAGCATCGCCTCGATGGTGATGCTGCCCGACACCTGCACGAAGCCGGGGGCTTGTGACGACACAGCCGACCTCGAGGTCAATGGCCTGGACTTCTGCTACGCACTGCGCAGCGCGATGAACGGTGGACTGCAAGCCGGGCAGCTGCGCACCCTGCGCGCGGAGGGGAGCGGCGAGGCCATGGTGGGCAATATCGCCTATGCACTCTCCACCGCTTCACTGGACTCCGCGGCGAGCAGCGCACTGCCCTCTCCACGGCGACCTGCCAGCGTCGAACATCCCGAAAGGGTACGCGCGGTAGGCCTGGAGCAGGTGTGGACCCGGCTGCGCTGCGGTGAATCGGTGGGTGCAGCCCTCCACGCCCATGCCAATGCAGCCGCCGCTGCTGCCATCAACGTACCGGCGATGGAGGACTACGCCGAGCAGCTCTCCATCATGTCCGAGCTTGCACGGGCGTCCGACAAGAGTGCGGATGCCGACATCCAGTCGGCAGTCGCGCAGATATCCGCCGCCATGGGTGGCAGCAACGATACCGTGTCTGAAGCGTTCAATACCTATGGCGCATGGACCTGGCGCGCCGGTTTGTCCATCGTGGGGGTAGGCAGTGCGATTGGCGCCACGGTCGCCGCCGCAGCCTCCAAGGCCAAGTCGGTGGAAAGCGTCAGGACAGCGGAGAAGACCGAGGCGGCATTTGCCAGTGGCAACCCCACCGACGACGACCCCGATCGTACCGTGTACTCACTCACCAGCCGCTCGACCGAACTTGCCAGAACCATCGACCTGGAGGCACGCAGGGCGGATATGTTGGGCATATCGCCGCGGCTTCCCCAGCAGGCGGCGGCCGAAGGTCTCAAGTAGGCAAGGCCGCGGTTGTTGCATGGAACCCCGACCACCAACGCCGCCACCCAAGGCGGCGTCCAGAAAGACAAAGCACCGCCGTAACCTGTCCTGCACCGGCAGCGGACGCACCGTCATGCTGCTTTTCCGGAACGAAAAAGGCGTGCCGCGAGGCACGCCCTTGCAGTGCTCCGGGGGATGTCGCTCACGCCAGCGCGACGCGCCCCATGTGCGTCCGCTCCGTCCCCATTCCGCCGCTCCGCGCGGATGCCAGTGCCCCTGCCCCGCTGGATATCTGCGCGAACAGGTGGCGTATCTCCTTGCCGGGGTCCAATCCCAGTTCGGATCGGAGCATCACTTCGAAGCGCTGATAGGCATTGACGGCGGCGCTGAGCATGCCGCTGCCGGTATAGGCCCGCATAACCCGCTGCGCGTGCGCCTCGTTCCACGGATCATGCTGGCCCAAGGCGCGCGCCATCAGCAGCGCGCGCTCCCATTGGCGGCTCGACAGCAGCTCATCACAGCATTTCTCCGCGGCCGCAACCAGCCTGCCATCCAGTTCCTGCCGACTGGTCTCCAACCAACTACGGAAATCTATGCCGGCGATATCATCCATGCCATCCAGGAAGCTGCTGTGCCTTGCCAGCATATAGACCGCCTGGCAGGGCACCGATTGCAGCAGGTCGATGTCAAAGCGCATCTCCTGGTCCCGGAACAACCCCACGCTGCCGCGCTCGATGCGCAGTATGTCCGTGCCGAGGGCTGCACTGCAGAAGCGGTTGAGATTGCTCAGCACCTGGCGCAGATTGGTCAGTGCACTGGTTTCGCCCAGCGTCGGCCACAGCAGCGCCGCCAGCGCCGTGCGCGAATGCATGCGGTTTGACTCCATCGCCAGGTAGCCCAGCAGGGCCCAACCCTTTCGATAGATCAATGGTGCCGGCAGGCCGTCGCCCTGCCCCATCAACTGCACCAGACCCGTGACCGGTGCGCTGTTGTGCCCGCCACACCGGTTTGCGCCTATGCATGGCGTGTCCTGCTCTACTACGTGCGTCATGGTTTTGCCCCCGGTTGGCCCAGCAAATGAGGCCCTTACTTGTTAAACCGGCAAAAGCAGCGCAATCCAATCATCAATCTGCGAATGATCGCGTTCGGACCTTGGTCGGGCTGCTGCCGTGGGGCGAAATCCGCGCAATCGGCGCGCTGCGGATCGGCCCCGACGTAGGTTTCAGCCGCAACCATGCCGCTACGACGGGGCTTGCGCGGCAAATCCAGGCAATCACACCTGCAAGCGTTGACACCGCGTCTACGGGGTGGTTATCTCGACCCATGCTGCAACGCCACAACGCCACCGCTGACCTGACTTCGACCCCGGCCCACGCCGTGGCCTCGATTCTTGTACTCGTACTTATTACCGAGCCAACAGGTGCGGGGCAGACTGGCGCGTAACGTAAAGACAGCCAGATTCGACTAAAGACCCCGCGCCGACCCCGGTGCGGGGTTTTTCGTTTCCAGCTTCTATTTCATCTGAAACCATGTACCCAACCACTGACACCACGAACAAACACACCGCCAACGCTGCCTGCCGCAGCGCTGCCGCCTGCATGGTGTCTGCCCCGCCCGCCCCGGCCGCTGCGTCCTGACGCAACGGCCGTTTTTATTTCTGCATGTCTCTCTTGATCGCAAGGAACCCAAGCACCATGAGCACCAACGAACTGCCCCAGATCAAAATCGCCGTCGTCGGTTACGGCAGCCAGGGCCGCGCCCATGCCATGAACCTGCGTGAATCCGGCTTCGACGTGGTTGTCGGCCTGCGCGCTGGCGGCCCCACCGAGGTCAAGGCACAGGCCGATGGCTTCACCGTCAAGACCCCGGCCGAAGCGGTCAAGGACGCCGACCTGGTCGCCGTGCTGACCCCGGACATGGTGCAGAAGAAGCTCTACAACGAGGTGCTGGCACCGAACATGAAGCAGGGCGCCTGCCTGCTGTTCGCACACGGCCTGAACGTGCATTTCGGCATGATCGAGCCGCGCGCCGACCTGGACGTGGTGCTGGTCGCGCCGAAGGGCCCGGGTGCGCTGGTGCGCCGCGAGTATGAAATCGGCCGCGGCGTGCCGTGCATCTACGCGGTCTACCAGGACAAGAGCGGCAAGGCCGAGCAACTGGCACTGGCCTATGCCGCCGGCCTGGGCGGCGCCCGCGCCAACATCATCAAGACCACCTTCAAGGAAGAGACCGAAACCGATCTGTTCGGTGAGCAGGCCGTGCTGTGCGGTGGCGCTTCCTCGCTGGTCCAGGCCGGCTTTGAAACCCTGGTCGAAGCCGGCTACCAGCCGGAAATCGCCTACTACGAAGTGCTGCACGAACTGAAGCTGATCGTCGACCTGTTCTACGAAGGCGGCATCACCCGCATGCTGGAGTTCATCTCCGAGACCGCGCAGTACGGCGATTTCGTCAGCGGTCCGCGCGTCATCGATGCCTCGGTGAAGGCCCGCATGAAGGACGTGCTGACCGACATCCAGAACGGCACCTTCACCCGGAACTGGGAAGCCGAGTACGACGCCGGCCTGCCGAACTACAAGAAGTTCCAGCAGGCCGACATGGAACATCCGATCGAGAAGGTTGGCAAGGAACTGCGCGCCAAGATGGTTTGGCTGCAAGGTCAGACTGCGTAATCCGCGGTCCCCCACCCGCAACTGGCAAAGGTCGCTGCATGAACACTTCCACCCCCGGTGCGCCCCGTAACGGCGCACGCTGGCTGACGCAGGCCCTGGAAGCCGAAGGCGTGCAAACGCTGTTCGGCTACCCGGGCGGCACCATCATGCCGTTCTACGACGCATTGGTGGACTCCAGCCTCAAGCACATCCTGGTACGACACGAGCAGGGTGCGGCGCTTGCCGCCAATGGTTATGCCCGCGCAAGCGGCAAGGTAGGCGTATGCGTGGCCACCTCCGGCCCGGGCGCGTCCAACCTGGTCACCGGCATCGCCGACGCCATGCTCGACTCGGTACCGATGGTGTGCCTGACCGGCCAGGTCGGTACCCCGCTGCTGGGTACCGACGCGTTCCAGGAACTGGATGTGTTCGGCATGACCATGCCGATCGTCAAGCACAGCTGGCTGGTGCGCAGCGTTGATGAGCTGCCGCAGGTGGTTGCCGAGGCCTTCCGTGTCGCCCGTGAAGGGCGGCCCGGTCCGGTGCTGATCGACCTGCCCAAGGACGTGCAGCTGGGCGATGCCTCGCACCTGCCCGATCACGTGCCGGCCTCGATCGATCCGGTTCCGGCACCGTCGGCCGAGCGTTTGGCCGCTGCTGTGGAAATGATCGCCGCTGCAGAGAAGCCGGTCATCTATGGCGGTGGTGGCATCGGCCTGGCCGATGCGGTTGGCGAGTTCCGCCACTTCGTCGAAAGCTCGGGTATCCCGACCGTGCTGACCCTGCGCGGCCTGGGTGCACTGCCGGCCAATCACCCGCAGTACCTGGGCATGCTGGGCATGCACGGCACCCGCGCCGCCAACATGGCGGTGCAGGAGTCGGACCTGTTGATCGTGGTCGGCGCCCGCTTCGATGACCGCGCCACCGGCAAGCTGGCCGAGTTCGCGCCGTTCGCCCGCGTCATCCATCTGGATGCCGATGCCTACGAGATCTCCAAGCTGCGCGCGGTCGACATCGCCATCCCCGGCAACGTCAAGACCGGCCTGCAGGCGTTGACCAGCATCCGCAGCAGCTGCAACAGCTGGCGCGCACGTTGCGCCGCCAACCGTGAAAAATTCGCCGCCCGCTATGACGCCCCCGGCCACGACATCTATGCCCCGGCGCTGCTGAAGCGGCTGAGCGAAGTGGCGCCGGCGGATACCGTCATCGCCTGCGATGTCGGCCAGCACCAGATGTGGGTGGCCCAGCATTGCCGCTTCAACCACCCACGCAACCACCTGACTTCCGGTGCGCTGGGCACGATGGGCTTCGGCCTGCCGGCGGCGATGGGTGCACAGTTCGCCTGCCCCGATCGCACCGTGGTGCTGGTCTCCGGTGATGGCAGCTTCATGATGAACGTACAGGAGCTGGCCACCATCGCCCGCTGTCGCCTGCCGGTGAAGATCGTGCTGCTGGACAACGCCTCGCTGGGCATGGTCCGCCAGTGGCAGGAGCTGTTCTTCGCCGAGCGTTACAGCGAGATCGATCTGTCCGACAACCCGGATTTCGCAGCGCTGGTGCAGGTATTCGGCATCCCCGCCACCCGCATCACCCAGCGTGCGCAGGTTGAAGACGCACTGGCCGCCATGCTGGACACGCCCGGTCCGGCGCTGCTGCACGTGTCCATCGATGCACGCGCCAACGTGTGGCCGCTGGTGCCACCCAACAACGCCAACAGCACCATGCTGGACAGCAACCCAGCCCATGCCAAGGCAGTGCAGGAGAGTTCCAATGCAATACCGGCTTGACCTGGTGCTGAAGCCTGCCGAAGGCGCGCTGGTGCGCGTGATCGGCATGGTCGAACGGCGCGGCTTTGCCCCCAGCAACATCGCCGGCAATCGCAATGCCGACGATGCCGGCCGCTGGCACGTGCAGATGGACATCCATGGCACGCGCCCGCCGGAAACCCTGTGCCACCAGTTGCAGAAGGTCTACGACTGCGAATCCGTGCAGCTGGTACCGGTAGCAGGTGCCAGCGTATGAGCAGCGACGTAAGTGGCGTACCGGTAGTACGCCGCCACAAGCCACGGAGGCGTCTTCTTCAACGCGAACAGTCGACAGCTGGTTCGCTTGTATCCGGTGACGGCCACGTACATGCCTGACCGTGGCCGCACCGTCGCAGTTGCAACACCCGCTGACACGTTGAACGTCAGCGTCGCCGACGTATTGGCCGCGCAGGCCCGCCTGCGCCGTTTCCTGCCGCCTACCCCGCTGCATTACGCCGAACGTTTCGGCACCTGGCTCAAGCTCGAAAACCTGCAGCGCACCGGTTCCTACAAGGTGCGTGGCGCCTTGAACGCCATGCTGGCCGCGCTGGAGCGCGGCGACGAACGCCCGGTGATCTGCGCCTCGGCCGGCAACCATGCCCAGGGCGTGGCCTGGGCCTCGCACCGGTTGGGCGTGCAGGCCATCACGGTGATGCCGCATGGCGCACCGGCCACCAAGATCGCCGGCGTCCAGCATTGGGGCGCCACCGTACGCCAGCACGGCAACAGTTATGACGAAGCCTATGCCTTCGCCCGCGAGCTGGCCGAACAGAACGGCTACCGCTTCCTGTCCGCCTTCGACGATCCGGACGTGATCGCCGGCCAGGGCACGCTGGGCATCGAACTGGCACCGCATGCACCGGACGTGGTGATCGTGCCGATCGGCGGTGGTGGCCTGGCCTCGGGCGTTGCGTTGGCCTTGAAGTCGCAGGGCGTGCGCATCATCGGCGCGCAGGTCGAAGGCGTGGACTCGATGGCACGCGCGATCAAGGGCGATGTGCGCGAAGTTGATCCGGTGCCGACCCTGGCCGATGGCGTCAAGGTCAAGATCCCCGGTTTCATCACCCGCCGCCTGTGCGCCAGCCTGCTCGACGACGTGGTCATCGTGCGCGAAGCCGAACTGCGCGAAACCCTGGTGCGACTGGCACTGGAAGAACACGTCATCGCCGAAGGTGCTGGCGCGCTGGCGCTGGCCGCGGGCCGCCGCGTCTCCGGCAAGCGTAAGTGCGCAGTGGTATCGGGCGGCAACATCGACGCCACGGTATTGTCGACCTTGTTGTCTGAAGTACGCCCCAGTCCACCGCGCAAACCTCGACGGCGTAACGCCGAACGACTTAGAAGCCGTGTCGTTGCATCGACACAGCGCAGTTCCAGATCCGAATCCCCCCAAATTTCCGTTACCGCCGCAGTCGAGGAGACCCTCTGGTGAATACTCCAACCAACAATACCCCGCGAATTACCATCTTCGACACGACCCTGCGCGACGGTGAGCAATCACCCGGCTGCAGCATGACGCCACCGCAGAAGCTGGTGATGGCAAGGGCGCTGGCGGAACTGGGCGTGGACGTGATCGAAACCGGCTTCCCCGCAAGTTCGCAGTCCGACCGCGAAGCAATGGCGCTGATCGGCCGCGAGGTACGCCAGCCGGTCCTGGCAGTGCTGTCGCGCTGCCTAGCCGGCGATATCGAAACCTCCATCAAGGCGTTGGAAGCCGCAGCGCGCCCGCGCCTGCACCTGTTCCTGTCCACCAGTCCGTTGCACCGCGAGCACAAGCTGCGCATCAGCAAGGAACAGGTGCTGGAGTCGGTGCACAAGCATGTGAGCATGGCACGCGGCTATCTCGACGATGTCGAGTTCTCCGCCGAGGACGCCACCCGCACCGAGCTGGACTTCCTGACCGAAGTCACCCAGGTCGCCATCGCCGCCGGTGCCCGCACCATCAACCTGCCCGACACCGTTGGCTTCACCACGCCGGAAGAAATCCGCGCGATGTTCCAGCATGTCATCGCCAATGCCGCCGGCGCCGACAAGGTGGTGTTCAGCACCCACTGCCACAACGACCTGGGCCTGGCCGTGGCCAACTCGCTGGCCGCCATCGAAGGCGGTGCACGCCAGGTGGAAGGCTCGATCAACGGCATCGGCGAGCGTGCCGGCAACTGCGCGCTGGAAGAAATCGCGATGGTGCTGAAGGTACGCAACGCCTTCTACAACTTCGATACCGGCTTCGACACCCAGCGCATCGTGCCCACCTCGCAGCTGCTGCAGCGCCTGGTCGGCATGCCGGTCCAGCGCAACAAGGCCATCGTCGGCGCCAATGCCTTCGCCCATGAATCCGGCATCCACCAGCACGGCATGCTGCGCAATCGCAACACCTACGAAATCATGCGTCCGGAAGACGTGGGCTGGGAGTCCTCGCAGATGGTGCTGGGCCGCCACAGCGGCCGCGCCGCGGTCGAGGCGCGCCTGCGTGCACTGGGCTACTGGCTGGAAGAAGAAGAACTGAAGCTGGTATTCGACCAGTTCAAGGCGCTGTGCGAGCAGCAGCGCGTGGTCACCGACGCCGACCTGCAGACCCTGATGCAGGGCACCTCCAGCAGCGACGGTTACCGCCTGGCCTCGATGACCATCAGCGACGTCGGGAGCCGTGCCAATGCGCTGGTCGAGCTGTCCGATCCGGAAGGCAACCGCGTGGCCGAAACCGCGCAGGGCGACGGCCCGGTCGATGCATTGTTCTCGGCCTTGTCGGCCGCCACCGGCATCCAGCTGACCCTGGACAGCTACCACGTGCACAGCGTCGGCATCGGCGCCGATGCCCGCGGCGAAGCCAACCTGAGCGTGCGCCACGAAGGCGAGATCCTCGAAGGCACCGGCACCAGCCGTGACATCATCGAAGCCAGCGCCCTGGCCTGGCTGGATGTCACCAACCGCCTGCTGCGCCAGCGTGAAGGCAGCAAGACCGAGGAAGCCGTCAGCGCCTGAGCGCGACGGCAGAACATAGGCAACGGAACGTACTGATGAGCTCCGCACCCAAAACCCTGTACGACAAACTGTGGGACGCCCACGTTGTCGTCCCCGAATCCGACAACGCGCCGGCCGTGCTGTATATCGACCTGCACCTGATCCACGAAGTGACCTCGCCGCAGGCCTTCACCGAACTGCGCCAGCGCGGCCTGAAGCCGCGCCGCCCGGACCGCACCAAGGCGACGATGGACCACTCCACGCCGACCCTGCCGGCCGGCCCCGACGGCAAGCTGCCCTACGCCAGCAAGGCCTCCGAGGCGCAGGTTGAAACCCTGGCCAGGAATTGCGCCGAGTACGGCATCGAGCTGTTCGACATGTCCTCGGCCAACCGCGGCATCGTCCACGTCATCGCCCCGGAGCAGGGTTTCACCCAGCCGGGCATGACCATCGTCTGCGGTGACAGCCACACTTCCACGCATGGTGCGTTCGGCTCGCTGGCCTTCGGCATCGGCACCAGCGAAGTCGGCCACGTGCTGGCCACGCAGTGCCTGCTGCAGCGCAAAGCCAGGACCATGGCCATCACCGTTGATGGCGAACTGGCCCCGGGCGTCGGCGCCAAGGACGTGGTGCTGCACATCATCGGCGTGATCGGCGTCAACGGCGGCACCGGCCATGTGCTGGAGTTCCGCGGCTCGGCGATCCGCGCGATGGACATGGAACAGCGCATGACCCTGTGCAACATGTCCATCGAGGCCGGCGCCCGCGCCGGCATGGTGGCACCGGACCAGGTCACCTTCGACTGGGTCGGCAAGACCCCGCGTGGCCCCAAGGGCGCTGACTTCGACACCGCCGTGGCGTACTGGAAGACCCTGAACACCGACGACGGCGCGCGCTTCGATGTGGAAGTGCAGATCGATGCCGCCGACATCCGCCCGACCCTGACCTGGGGCACGCACCCGGGCACCGCGATTGCAGTGGATGCGCCGATCCCGGCCGCCAACGACGCCGCTGCGCAGAAGGGCCTGGACTACATGAAATTCGAGGCCGGCCATTCCCTGGTCGGCACGCCGGTGGACGTGGTGTTCGTCGGCTCCTGCACCAATGGCCGCCTGAGTGACATGCGCGAAGTGGCGCAGGTGCTGCGCGGCCGCCGCGTCGCCGATGGCGTGCGCATGCTGGTGGTGCCGGGTTCGGAGATCGTCAAGCGCGACGCCGAGGCCGAAGGCATCCACGAGATCGTGCGCGCTGCCGGTGCCGAATGGCGTGAGCCGGGCTGCTCGATGTGCATCGCCATGAACGGTGACCTGGTCGCACCGGGCCAGCTGGCGGTGAGCACCAGCAACCGCAATTTCGAGGGCCGCCAGGGCCCGGGCTCGCGCACCCTGCTCGCCTCGCCGATGAGCGCGGCATGGGCGGCGGTGAACGGCCGCGTTGCCGATACCCGCGATCTGTTTGCCAAGGAGGTGGCGTGATGAAAATTACACAAGCACACCCTCATCCGGCGCTGCGCGCCACCTTCTCCCGGTGGGAGAAGGGCTACGCACTGGAGCTGTACTGATGGCCGCACTGACCCGCATCGTTTCGCGCAGCGTGGTACTGCGCCAGACCAATATCGACACTGACCAGATCATCCCGGCGCGTTTCCTGTCCACCACCGAGCGTGCCGGGCTGGGCAAGAACGCGTTCAACGACTGGCGCTGGCAAGCCGATGGCTCGCCGAATGCGGACTTCGCCTTCAACCAGCCGCACAACCAGGGCCGCGCCATCCTGCTGGCCGGGCGCAACTTCGGTTGCGGTTCCTCGCGCGAACATGCGCCGTGGGCATTGACGGATCTGGGCCTGCAGGCGATTGTCAGCAGTGAGATCGCCGACATCTTCCGTGGTAACTCATTGAAGAACGGCCTGCTGCCGATCGTGCTGGACGAAGCCGACGTGCAAGCGCTGATGCAGAACCCGGATGACGAACTGACCGTGGATGTGGCGGCGCGTGAGCTGCGCACGTCCAGCGGCAAGGCGTACAGCTTCCCGCTGGATGGCTTCTCGCAGACCTGTCTGCTGGAAGGCGTGGATCAGCTGGGCTGGTTGCTGGGGCGCTCAGATGAGATTGGCCGTTTTGAGGCTGCACTAGTGGCGTAAGAGGCAAACCCTTCTCCCTTCGGGAGAAGGTGCCCCGCAGGGGCGGATGAGGGTTAGGGCGAAGCCTCATGCAGCCAAGCACCGCACGATGCTCCCTACCCTCTCCCCAACCCCTCTCCCGGAGGGAGAGGGGCTTCAGACAAAAACAGTACAAAGCAACCGGAACCCCTACATGCAAGCCAATATCGTCGTACTGCCGGGTGACGGCATCGGTCCTGAAATCACCGCCGTCGCCGTCGACGTGCTCAAGGCCGTCGCCACCCGCTTCGGTCACAGCTTCAGCTTCAGCGAACACGACATCGGCGGCATTGCCATCGACAAGCACGGCGAGCCGCTGCCGGCCGCCACGCTGGAAGCCTGCAGCAAGGCCGATGCCGTGCTGCTGGGCGCCGTCGGTGGCCCCAAGTGGTCCGATCCCAATGCCAAGGTGCGCCCGGAACAAGGCCTGCTGGCCATCCGCAAGGCGCTGGGCCTGTTTGCCAACCTGCGCCCGGTACGCACCCACCCGGCCGCGCTCAACGCCTCACCGATCAAGCCGGAACTGCTCAAGGACGTGGACTTCGTGGTGGTGCGCGAGCTCACCGGCGGCATCTACTTCGGTGACAAGACCCGTGACGCCGACAGCGCCAGCGACCTGTGCCGCTACACCGTGGTGGAAATCGAGCGCGTGCTGCGCAGCGCCTTCCGCCTGGCCCAGCATCGCCGCGGCAAGCTGACTTCGGTGGACAAGGCCAACGTGCTGGAAACCTCGCGCCTGTGGCGCGATATCGCCGCCCGCATCGGCCGCGAAGAGTTCCCGGACGTGGAGCTGGAACACCAGTTGGTCGACTCCATGGCCATGCACCTGATCGCCAAGCCGCGCGTCTACGACGTGATCGTCACCGAGAACATGTTCGGCGACATCCTCACCGACGAGGCCTCGATGCTGGCCGGCTCGCTGGGCCTGTTGCCTTCCGCCTCGTTGGGGGAACAAGGCAAAGTCGGCATCTACGAGCCGATCCACGGTTCGGCTCCGGATATCGCCGGCAAGGGTATTGCCAACCCCTATGCCACCATCTTGAGCGCGGCGATGCTGCTGCGTCATTCGTTGGGGCTGGAAGCCGAAGCCGCCGCCATCGAACAGGCGGTCACCGCAGCACTGGATGGCGGCCACTTCACCGCCGACCTGGCCGCGCAAGGCCAGGCACTCAGCACCCGGCAAGCCGGCGCGACCGTGCTTGCGCAGTTGAAATGATGTAACTGGACGCGGCCTTTGGCCGCGTCTTTTTTTGCGGGCTGTTCCCGCCTGGTGGATACCACGCTGCTTTTTTTCTTGGACCTGTCTCCTATTGGACCCGTTCTTCAGGTCCCGCATTGAAAAGGAATGACCTTGAACTACCGTACCCCCGACGACTTCCTGGCCTATGTGGCCAAGCGCGACCCCAACCAATCCGAGTTCCTGCAGGCAGTCAAAGAGGTGGCCCACAGCCTGTGGCCCTTCCTGCAGCAGAACCCGAAATACACGCAATACGGGTTGCTGGAACGTCTGGTAGAGCCGGAGCGGGTCATCCAGTTCCGCGTCGCCTGGGCCGATGACAAGGGCCAGACCCACGTCAACCGCGCCTGGCGCGTGCAGCACAGCTCGGCGATCGGCCCGTTCAAGGGCGGCATGCGTTTCCACCCCTCGGTGAACCTGTCCATCCTCAAGTTCCTGGCCTTCGAGCAGACCTTCAAGAACGCACTGACCACCCTGCCGATGGGCGGTGGCAAGGGCGGCTCGGACTTCGATCCCAAGGGCAAGAGCGATGGCGAGGTGATGCGCTTCTGCCAGGCGCTGATGCTGGAGCTGTACCGCCACCTGGGCCCGGATACCGACGTGCCGGCCGGTGACATCGGCGTCGGCGCACGCGAGGTCGGCTTCATGGCCGGCATGATGAAGAAGCTCAGCAATGACGCCGCCTGCGTGTTCACCGGCAAGGGCCTGGCCTATGGTGGCAGCCTGATGCGGCCGGAAGCCACCGGCTTTGGCACGGTCTATTTCGTCGAGCAGATGCTGCACCACGCCAAGCGCCAGACCCATGGCGCCAAGGTGCTGGTCTCCGGCTCCGGCAATGTCGCCCAGTACGCGGCCATCAAGGCCAGCGAACTCGGCGCCAAGGTCCTGACCTTCTCCGACTCCGGCGGCACCCTGTACGCACGCGATGGCTTCGACGAGCAGGGCCTGCAGGAAGTGATGGCGTTGAAGAACGAGCGCCGCGGCCGCCTGTCCGAACTGGCCGACGATGCCCGCTTCGAATTCCTGGCCGACCGTCGCCCCTGGCATATCCCGGCCGACATCGCCCTGCCCTGCGCCACCCAGAACGAACTGGATGAAACCGACGCCCGCACCCTGGTCCACAACGGCGTGCTGTGCGTGGCCGAAGGCGCCAACATGCCGTCCACGCTGGAAGCGGTGGATGTGTTCCTGCAGGCCGGCACGCTGTATGCACCGGGCAAGGCCAGCAACGCCGGTGGCGTGGCAACGTCCGGCCTGGAAATGAGCCAGAACGCATTGCGCCTGTCCTGGCGCCATGCCGACGTCGACGAGCGCCTGCACGTGATCATGAAGGAGATCCACGCCAACTGCGTGCAGCATGGCGTGCGTGCCGATGGCAGCGTCAACTACGTGGACGGCGCCAACATCGCCGGCTTCGTCAAGGTTGCCGACGCGATGCTGGCGCAGGGTCTGTACTGAGGCAGCACCAGGAAACGCAGCACAGCAACGGCGCCCCTGGGCGCCGTTCTCTTTTACGGTACGTCATCGTTGGCCACTTCCACATGCCACCGATGCCTGCCGCAACCCACCGCACTGTAACGCCTGGTACGCGTGCAGCAGGCTGTTGGCACTGCCAACATTCACGGCGACATCAATGCACGCGCAGCGTGCAGGCCCCCTTCTCTGCCGATAGCTGCCAGCGAAAAATTCCTTCCGTACAGCACTACAACAACGGAAGCGGTGCGTGCTTGCTTATTCGAATGCAGCTTCAGGCTTGAAATATTCCGGCTATGAAGCGCTGGCTACATTCAGCGCTCCCAACGGAATGGAAGCTGGAAATGGCGATCTCCCACTCAAGCATGGACCTGCACATCGACACCGCCGGCACGTCTGCGGACGATGATGCAAGGCGCAGGAATCTCTACGGCATGCAGATCCTGGAGTGCGGCCGCAACCGCACACTGCGCGTGCTGGCTGCCGGTGGCTCGCGCTGGGTAACCGACTTTCTCTCCAACAGCCCGCTGGGGCTCAACACCCGCACCGAAGTATCACGCGCGTCCATTGATGCAATCGCCCAGTTTGGTGCCGTGCACTCCAGCGTGGCGATGGCGCGCGCGCAAACCGCGCTCACCCATGAGATCAGCCGACGCCTGGTGGAGATGAAGACCGGCGACTCACAGGCCAGAATCTATCCCACCACCCTCTCCGCCAACATCGCCACCGCCGCCGGCTTTGCCGCGGATGCCGTCGATGCCACCGCGGTCGTCCACCCGAATGCACACGCCACCGTGCACTTCGCGGTAAAGGGCGCGTTTGCAGCCAATCGCGTCATCACCACGAGGAACACCGTCGCCGTTGCCAGTGCGCTGGCAAGAACCACGCGACGCGCCGTGGTTGTCATCGAAGACGGCCTGTATTCGATGGGAGGTTTTGCCGATTTCGAGGGGCTCTCACGGTTCCTCGATGACAATGCCAATGGCCAGCTGTGGCTGGATGATGCGCACTCGGTTGGCATGCATGGCAGCAACGGCCGCGGCAAGGCCATGGAAGCGCTGCAGCAGCATGCGGGACGCACCGTTGTTACCGGTTCCTTCGGCAAGGCCTTCGGCGCGGCGGGAGGTTTCATGGTCGGCCCGCGGGCCTTCGTTGGCGGTTTGCTGAAGGATTCGGTCGCCGACCGGTTCTCCTGCAACCTGGATGCCTCGGCGCAGGGCGCGATCCTGGCAGCGATGAAGATCCTGGCGACTCCCGCGGAACATCGTCGCTTGAGCACGACCCTTGCGGCGCGCCTGGCCTTGTTCGACAGCCTGCTCGGCGCGGCTGGCATCACCACCCAGCAGGCCGGCACCGATATCGCGTTCAGGGTCATTCCCTGCCGCGATGCCGCCGCGGCCATTGCCAGTGCGGATACGCTGCTGAGCCTCCATGACGCCATCACCACCCCGGTTTACTACCCCACCATCGCCCGCGGCCAGGGAGCAATACGGATATCCCTATCCGCAGCGCATACCGTCGACCAGGTCCGCCAGCTGGGCACGGCACTGACGGCGCTGCTGGCAGCGCCGTCGCTACGCAACCGACGCAACACGCAGCAGGCAGCGCCATGAGCAAGGGGCAAGCACCGCCGACCAACCTTCCTCGCCCTGCATCGAAGATTTCCTTGTTGCCTGATCCAGGTGACGTCGGCATCGAGGACAAGCAATGCATCGCTGCGCAGCGCTTCCCAGCGCGACAGGGACAATCCGCTACGCCCGCCGCAGCCAGCAAGTGGCGCACCGTTCCGCGCCGTCTGCCCATTCCCATCACTCTTCCCCGGCGGCAATACGGCAGCTTCGTGCGTCCGACGGCGATCGGACCGGGCTGATGCGAACGCTGCTGCTCGGCGCTGTTGCCAGCCTGCTGTCCGCCATCACCGCGCTGATCGTCAGCAGCCAGGGCAGCGCATCGATCCATCCGCTATGGCTGTTGATTGCACAGTATCTGGTAGGCGCACTGCTGAACCCGCCACACGAGCTTCCCAAGGCACCCCTGCGCCTGCATGCCCTGCGCAGCGTGGTGGGGGTGTGGGCGTTTGCGGCGTACTACGCCGCGCTGTCCTGGCCGGGCGCAAGCGCGATCGAGGTCTCGATGCTGCTAAACGCCGCCCCCCTGCTGGTAACGTTCCAGGCAGTGCGCGACCTGCGCGCACGTGCAGGTGCGGTGCTGGCCTTCGCCGGCCTGGCCTTGACGCTGCAACCGGGAACCGCCGGTCTCAACCTCAACGGTTCGCATCTGCTGGCCGCTTCCGCCGCGCTGGCCTATGCCGGGTCGTTCCTGACCCTGGGCCAGCTTGCGCTGGCAGGTGAACGCGCCAGCACCACCAACGGTCTCTACAACCTGTCCGCCGGCATGTTGACCCTGATCCTGCTTGCCGCCATTCGTCCTGCCTGGCCGGCATCGCTGTGGCCGGTCGCCGCGATCGGCCTGATCGCCGCCGCGCGCATCCACGTCATCACCGTCGCCGCACGCAACCCCGGTGATGCCGCCCTGGTATCGGTCCTGACCAATCTCGCTTTCTTCTGGCTGGCGCTGGCCGATATCTACCAGGGCAATACCTATGGCGCGCTCAGATGGACAGGCCTGGCGCTGGTGGCCTGCGGCATCGGCATGACACCGTTGCGCAGGCCCCGCTGATCAGCGCGAAGTCCAGCAGCACCCCTTTGCGCGGATCAGGCAAGCACCCGGTTGCGGCCTTCACGCTTGGCCCGATACAGCTGCCGGTCCGCGGCCGCCAACAGGGTACGAACGGTATCCTGGCCGGGTCCGAGCGTGGCAACGCCGATGCTGACAGTGACTCCCACCTCGGCATCCACCTCTTCAAAGCGCAGCCGCGCCAACCGGACCCGCAATTCCTGCAGGACCTCCACCGCCGCCTGCAGCGACATGCCCGGCATCACCACCAGGAACTCCTCGCCGCCATGGCGGGCCACGAACTGGCACTTGCCCAGGCGCAGCTGCAGCAGTCCGGCGATATCCCGCAACACCTGATCTCCCGCTTCGTGCCCGTAGCGGTCGTTGATCTGCTTGAAGTGGTCGACATCGACCAGCGCCACGTTCAAGGACGTGCCATCGGCTGCCGCCTGCGACAGCGCCCTCTGCAGGTACGCATCACCCGCACGCCGGTTCGGCAGGCCGGTCAGCGCATCGTGCATGGCCTGATGCTCCAGCCGTTGCAGCAGACTTGCGCGCTCGAAATCGGCCTGCTCGAGCGCACGATTCTTCTCGCTCAGTTCCTGTGTACGCGCGGCGATCTCGTCGTTCAGGCGTTTCTGCCGCAGCCGGTAGCTGGTCGCGCGCCAGCCCAGCAACAGCAGCAGCAAACCCAGCAACGCAACGCCGCTCAACCAACGCACCCAGGGCCGCTGCCAAAGCGGGGCGGCGATATCCAGGCTCAGTACCGCCTCGCCGCCGCGGCTGGTGTTCTCCCAATCCAGCGGCAGCGACATGGCCTGGATCCGCAGCCGATAGTGTCCCGGCGGCAGATTGGTGTAGACCGCTTCGATACGGCTGCCTGCATCCACCCAGTCCCGGTCGAAGCCCTCCAGCCGATAGCGATAGCGCATCTTGTCCGGCGCGCGGAAGCCCAAACCGGCATAGGCCACGGCAATCCGGTCCACGCCGGCGGGCAAGCCATAGGCGCTGCGCAGTGGTTGCGGATCGCCATCAACCACCACGCTTTCGATGGCGACGGGGAATTTGTTGAAACGGGTATTGCCGTCCACGCGTTGCGGATCGATCACCGCCAGGCCGCCGCCAGTGGGAAACAACAGCTCCCCTTCGTTGGTGAGCCAGCCTGCCGGCGTGGATGCGCCATTGCCCTGGCTGCTGGGCATGCCATCGGTATGGTCCAGCACCTGCACCGCGAGATGGGTGCGGGCACCGGCGGCTACCGCGATCAGGTCGCGGCGGTCCAGCCGGAACACCCCCTGGTTGCTGGACAGCCACAGGTGTCCGCCACCGTCATCGATCACCCGGAAGATCTTGTCCCGCGGCAGTCCGTTGCGGTGGTCGAACACGGTGATGTCCAGCCCCCGCTTGCGCAGCAAACCGTGGTCGGTTGCCATCCACAGGTCACCATTGTCGTCCCCCAGGAAATCGAAGACATAGCGGGCAGGAAAGTCGAGATCGGCCGACCACCCTTGCAGCTTGCCGTCCTTGCCCAGGCTCGCCATGCCACCGTTGGTGCCGATCCACAGCACACCCGAGGCATCGCGATACAAGGCATGCACGGCCAGGCTTGGCAATCCCTCCTCCAGTCCGTAGTGGCGCAGCTGCCCCTGCCGGTGATGAAACAGTCCTTCGGAACTGCCTATCCACAGACCGCCATCACTCTCGCTGAGCAGGCTGCGCACCAATGGCTGGACCGTACCGGGCAACGGAATCCGTTGCAGCACCTTTCCCGCCGCGTCCAGGTGGAACACGCCCTTGTTGTACGTGCCGGCCCACAACGCATCGCCACGTGTCGCCAAGGCCAGCACCGACGCATCGCGGCCATTGCCAGGGAGCAGCCGCACGCGGCTGATCGCCTCGTCGCGCAGCCGGTCGAGCCCTTCGGAGTGGCCAATCCAGACATTGCCGTCCGCCGATTGGATCAGCGCGCGCACATAGTCCGAGCCCAGCCCGTCCTCACTGGTCAGGCCACGCGCAGCCCCCTCGTCGATGCGGAACAAACCGTCGGTGCTGCCCGACCAGACCAGGCCCTCGCGATCGATCATCAGCGCCGGACTGACCTGGCCGGGGATCGCGATCCGTTCGATATTGCCTGCATTCCAGCGCACCAGGCGTCCAGCCGACAGGCTCAGCCATACCGCACCGCTGTTATCCAGGCGTACCGCATCCACCCGCTCGCCAGGCAGCAGATGCTGGCGGCGGCCATCGCCGTGCAGCCAATGAACGCCGTCATCGGCGGCGATCAACCAGCCGCCCTCTGCGTCGGGAAGCAGGTCACGCACCACCCATCCGGCGGTGTTGTTCCACGCGCCCAGCTGTCCCTTGCGGATCTGGTAGACGCCTTTTTCAGTGGCGACGAGCAAGGTGTCACCGCTGCCGGCATGCAGCGCGGTGATGGGCACCTCGGGCAAGCCGAGGGCACTGCCCGCATCCAGCAACTGCCCCGAAGGCAGCAACTTCAGCAGTTTGTCGTTTGCCCCGATCCAGAGGTCACCGGCGCCATCGCGCAACAGCGCGCTTACCGAGAGATGCCGGGCATCGGCGCCGCCAAGCGCTTCCCAGCGGCCGCGGTGGTAGCGATAAACGCCATCGGAAACCGTGCCGAACAGCATCGCACCATCGGCCTCGGGCAGGATGCTGAGCACCCCGGACAGCTCCATGCCGGGCGTATTCTGGCGGTCGAAGATGGTGAAGCTGCGGCCATTGAAGCGGACCACGCCCTCCCACGTACCCAGCCAGATGAAGCCATCGCTGCCCTGCGCGATCGACTGCACCAGATTGTGCGGCAGCCCCTGCTCCATACCCCAGCCGGCCACGGTATGCCGGGCCGCCTGCGCGCCGCCGGCCCACAGCAGGCTGCTGGCGAGTAGCACCCAAAGCAGCCCAGCCATGCGAATGCGAACGGCCTGCAGTGCGGCAATGAGCGTGGATGGGCTGTGGCGTCTGGACAAACCCGCCTCCGCAGGTCGCGTCGGCTCCCCCGCCGACGCGCCAATTTACCATCTCAAACGTGAAATCCATCGCCGTTTCTTACGCCGTCCTTACGCAGGCTGCTTATGCGCTGGCCTGCGGTCCGTTCCCGGCGGGCCGGTCCTCAGTGGCCGGCCTCGTCCGCGCGCACCCGGAACCAGGCCGCATACAGGGCCGGCAGGAATACCAGGGTCAGCACCGTACCGACGATCAGCCCGCCCATGATCGAGATCGCCATCGAGCCATAGAAGGCACTGCGCGACAGCGGGATCATCGCCAGCACTGCAGCAAGCGCAGTCAGTACGATCGGCCGGAAGCGGCGCACGGTGGCATCGATGATGGCGTGCCAGCGGTCATGGCCGGCATCGATGTCCTGCTGGATCTGGTCGATCAGGATCACCGAGTTGCGCATGATCATGCCGGCCAGGGCAATCGTGCCCAGCATCGCCACGAAGCCGAACGGGGCCTGGAACAGCAACAGGAACCAGGTCGCGCCGATGATGCCCAGCGGTGCGGTGATGAACACCATCGCCGCCCGCGAGAAGCTGCGCAGCTGCACCATCAGCAAGGTCGCCACCACCGCCAGGAACAGCGGCATGCCGGCCTTGATCGAGTCCTGGCCGCGCGCGGAGTCCTCCACCGTGCCGCCGGTTTCCAGCAGGTAGCCGCTGGGCAGGGCATCACGGATCTCGCTCAAGGTCGGCACGATCTGTTCGACCACGCCTACCGGCAGCATGCTGTCGCCGATATCGGCGCGCACGGTGACGGTTGGCAGACGATCGCGGTGCCAGATGATGCCGTCCTCGAAGGCATATTCCAGCTTGGCCACCTGCGACAGCGATACCGATTTACCGTTGGCGGTTGGGATGGCCAGGCTGCCGAGCATGTCCAGACGCGCCCGTTCGTCATCCGGGCCACGCAGCAGCATGCCGATCTGGCGATTGCCTTCGCGGTAGGTGCTCACGCTCATGCCCGACAACGAACTGGTCAGGAACTGTGCGATCTGCGCACTGCTCACGCCCAGTACCCGCGCGCGGTCCTGGTCGACGACCAGCCGCACCACCTTGCTCGGCTCGCTCCAGTTGAGGTTGACGTTGGTGGTATGCGGGTTCTGCCGCACCTTTTCCGCCACCTGCGCGGCTATGGCCTGCACCCGCTCGATATGCTCGCCGGAAATACGGAACTGCACCGGGTAGCCAACCGGCGGGCCGTTCTCCAGCCGGGTCACACGCAGCTGCACATCACCGAACTGGGGCACGACCTCCTTCAACAGCCAATCACGCAGCTCCTCGCGCGCCTTGGTGTCCTGCGCCAGCACCACGTACTGGGCGAAATTGGTGGCCGGCAACTGCTGGTCCAACGGCAGGTAGAAACGCGGCGAACCATTGCCGACATAACCTACGAAGTTGGCGACGCCCTTGTGGCCCTTGATCAACGCCTCGAACTTCTCGGCCTGGGCCTGGGTAGCGGTCAGCGATGCGCCTTCAGCCAGTTCGATATCCACCATCAGCTCGGGCCGGGTTGAATCCGGGAAGAACTGCTGCGGCACGAAGCGGAAGATCACCAGCGAGAACACGAACAGACCTGCCGTGGCCAGGATCACCAGCCAGCGACGCCGCAGGCAGGCATCCAGGAACACCCGGAAGCGCTGGTAGAACGCGCTTTTGTAGGGGTCATGGTCGTGCGCCAGCTCCTTCGGCTTGACCAGGTTGGCCAGCGCCGGATTGCGGTCGGCCCAACGCAGCCGCAACGCGCGCCAGCGTCCGGCGATGCTGCCCGGCTTGGGCGGCTGCGGGTTGTGGAGGTCCGGCAGCATCTTGTCGCCGAGGTAGGGAATGAACAGCACCGCGGCGATCCACGACACCACCAGCGCGATCGTCACCACCTGGAACAGCGAACGCGTGTACTCGCCGGTGCTCGAGGCCGCGGTGGCAATCGGCAGGAAGCCGGCGGCGGTGATCAAGGTGCCGGTCAGCATCGGGAACGCGGTGGATGTCCAGGCAAAACTGGCCGCGCGCAGGCGGTCATAGCCCTGCTCCATCTTGGTGGCCATCATCTCCACCGCGATGATCGCGTCATCCACCAATAGACCCAGCGCCAGCACCAGGGCACCCAACGAAATCTTGTGCAGGCCGATGTCGAACTGGTGCATGACGAAGAAGGTCATCGCCAGCACCAGCGGGATCGACACCGCCACCACCAGGCCAGTACGCCAGCCCAGCGAGAAGAAGCTCACCAGCAGCACGATCACCACCGCCTCGGTCAGCACCTTGACGAACTCGCCCACCGATTCCTTCACCGCATGCGGCTGATCGGACACCTTGCGCAGCTGCATGCCGGCCGGCAGCGTCTTCTGCAGCTGCTCGAACTCGCTGTCCAGGGTCTTGCCCAGCTTGAGGATGTCACCGCCGTTCTTCATCGCCACCGCAATGCCGATGGCGTCCTCGCCCATGAAACGCATCTTGGCCGAAGCCGGGTCGGCGAAGCCGCGCTTCACCTCGGCGATATCGCCCAGCCGCACCGTGCGATCACCGGCCTGGATCGGGAAATTGCGGATGTCCTCGACCGAGGTGAACTGACCGGTCACACGCAGCTGTACGCGATCGGTCGGGGTCTCGAACCAGCTGGCCGGGGCCACCGCATTCTGCTGCGCCAGCGCCTGCTGCACCTGCTGCATCGACACACCCAGCGTCGCCAGCTTGGTGTTGGACAGCTGGATCCAGACCTTCTCGTCCTGCAGGCCGAGCAGATCGACCTTGCCCACGTCATCCACGCGCTGCAGCTGCAGCTGGATGCGGTCGGCATAGTCGCGCATCAGCGCATAGTCGAAGCCCTTGCCGGTCAACGCGTAGATATTGCCGAAGGTGTCGCCGAACTCATCGTTGAAGAACGGCCCGATCACTTCGGCCGGCAACTGCGAATGGATGTCGCCAACCTTCTTGCGCACCTGGTAGAACAGCTCGGGCACGTCCTTGGACGGCATCGAGTCGCGCGCCATGAAGATCACCTGCGACTCACCCGGGCGCGAATAGGCCTGGATGAACTCGAACTGCCCGGTGTTCATCAACGCCTTTTCAATCGGTTCGGTGACCTGCTTGGACACCTGCTCGGCGGTGGCACCGGGCCACATGGTCTGCACCACCATCGCCTTGAAGGTGAACGGCGGGTCTTCGGACTGCCCCAGGTGCTTGTACGACCAGGCACCGATGATCGCCATCGCGATCATCATGAACAGCACCAGCGGGCGGTTACCGAGCGCCCATTCGGAGAGATTGAAGCGCTTCACGCCTCACTCCCCTTTCTTTGCGGACACGGCGGCAGGCGCAAGCACCGGCCGGTTGCTGCGATCAACGGCAGTCACCTGCTGACCTTCGCGCAGCAGATGGCCGCCAGCGGCAACCACCCAATCCTCAGCCTTCAATCCCGCCAGCACGGGCACGCTCTCCGGGCCATAGGCGCCCAGCGTCACCGCGCGCGCCTGCAACTTGCCATCGGCCGGGCTCACCACCCACACGCTGGCCTGCTGCGGCTGCTTGCCAGGCTGTACTGCCGCCAGAGGGATGCTCATCACACCGTCCTTGCCGTGGGCGATGAACACCCGCGCACTCTGGCCCAGCTCGACTGCGTCCAATGCCTCAGCCGCCAGACTGACCCGCGCGGCATAGGTACGCGCCTGCGGATCGGCAGCGGCGGCGATCTCGCGGATGCTGCCTGACAGACGCTTGCCCTGCTGGTTCCACAACTCGACCTCGACCGCCTGGCCAACGCTGAAATCGCGGATGGCGCTTTCCGGCAGGGCAATAGCCACTTCGCGCGCGCCATCGGCGGCCATCGTATAGATGGTCTGGCCGGCGGCCACCACCTGCCCGGCCTCGGCCTCGCGGCTGGCGATCATGCCGCCTTCCGGCGCGAGCAACCGGGAATAAGCCGCCTGGTTGCGCGCCACGTCCAGATTGGCCCGCGCCGCATCGGCCTGGCCCTGCGCGGCCTTCAACGCCGCAGTCTGCGCATCCAGCGCCGACTGGCTGACCAGCTGCTGGCTGGCCAGGGTCTGGTAGCGCTTGTGCTCATCGCGGGCACGGACCAGGTCGGCCTCGGCGGCGGCGTATTGCGCCTGTGCCGCGCGTGCCTGCAGGCTGTAGTCAGCCACATCCAGCTCGGCCAGCAACTGCCCCTTGTCCACCCGCTGGCCGGCGTCGACTTCACGCCGCAGCAGCTTGCCGCTGACCCGGAAGGACAGCGCGGTTTCCTCGCGGGCACGCACCTCGCCCGGATAGGCACTGATCGCTACCCCGCCATTGCCGGCCGGGTGCTCCACCAGCACGGGTACAGCATGTACAGGCGCGGTTTCAGGCTTGCCGCAGGCAGCAAGCAAGGACAACAGCAGGCAACAGCCAATCCATCGAAGGTGGGTCATAAATAAGGTCGCAAACGCAAGGGGAGAGAGATGGCGGGATTTCACCGCCATTACTGAACGCATCGGTATAGTATAAATATCGAACCAGCTGGTCTAGTATTACCTGATGTGCCCGAAAACATCCTCCCGCGCCGCCACGACAGCGACGCCACGCAGTTCCGGTCCGGGTCGCCGCAAGGATCTGGGCAAGCGCGCGGCCATCCTTGAGGCGGCCAAGGAATTGTTCATCGAGCAGGGTTTCAACGGCGTCAGCATGGATGAGATCGCCGCCCGCGCCAGCGTCTCCAAACTTACGGTGTACAGCCATTTCGGCGACAAGGACACCTTGTTCAGCGAGGCAATCCAGGCCAAGTGCGTGGAAATGATGCCCGATGATCTGTTCGTCACCGACAACGAGGCCCCGCTGCGCGGCCAGTTGCTGGGTATCGGCCATGCCTTCTTCACACTGATCAGCAGCGATGCGGCCATTGCCACCCAGCGCATGATGATGACCCCGGATACCGACGACCGGGTCCGGCAGATGTTCTGGCAGGCAGGCCCGGCCCGCACCGAGGCGGCCCTGGCCGAGTTCCTTGGCGCCCGCGTCAGCCGTGGCCAGCTGGCCATCGAGGATACGACCCTGGCTGCCCGCCAGTTCTTCTGCCTGATCAAGGGCGAAGTCCATACCCATATGATGTGTGGCCTGTGCGCCGCTCCGGACCAACTCAATGCCGACGTGCATATCGCCGCCAGCGTCGATTTCTTCATCCGGGCGTATGCCCCGCGCCAGCAAGCTGAATGAACCGGAGGTGCGAATGACTTCCGGCACTGCGTCCAACGCGGTCCCCGCCGCAATGTTGGGCCCGTACTTTGTGCCTGGTAACCGGTAAAATGGCCGGCCCACTGCGCAGGAATGATGAGCTTCCCATGACGATCAATTACTCCCACGTCCGCGAAATGATGGTTGAACAGCAGATCCGGCCCTGGGATGTGCTGGAGGTCCGCGTGCTGGACATGCTGGCCCGCCTGCCGCGTGAGGCCTTCGTCGCCGAATCGCACCGTGCCCTGGCCTATGCCGATATCGAGCTGCCGCTGGGCCATGGCCAGAAGATGATGAAGCCGGTCATCGAAGGCCGTACCTTGCAGGCGCTGGACCTGCAGCCCACCGACGAAGTGCTGGAAATCGGCACCGGCAGCGGCTTCCTCAGCGCCTGCATGGGCGAACTGGCCCGCGAAGTGCTGAGCCTGGAAATCCAGCCCGAACTGGCCGAGCGCGCGCGCCAGAACCTGGACGCCGCCAAGCTGGGCAGCAATGTCCGCATTGAAGTGGCCGACGGCCTGAATTGGCAGAGCCAGCGTCAGTTCGACGCCATCTGCATCACCGGTGCGGTAGAAACCGTTCCGGTGGAACTGCTGAAGCTGCTGCGCACTGGCGGCCGCCTGTTTGCCATCCGCGGCGTCTCGCCGGTGATGGAAGCGGTGCTGGTCCAGGCCGACGGCAGCGTCGCCTCGCTGTTCGAAACCGATCTTGATTACCTGCAGGGCGCTGCGCCCGCACCGCAATTCCAACTCTAAAACCGTCCAAGGAAGCCGCAATGATCCGCCGATCCCTCACCCTTGCGCTGGCAGTCGCCCTCACTCCGCTGACTTCCCATGCCGCCGACCTGTTGCAGGTCTACGAAATGGCCCGCAACGGTGACACGCAGCTGGCTGCGGCTGAATCCACGCGCCTGATCAACAAGGAAGGCCAGGTACAGGCCCGCGCAGCACTGCTGCCGCAGATCGGCGGTGAAGCGTCCTTGAACCGTACCCGCACCAGTTACGACGACATCAGCGGCAGCTCCACCTCCAAGACCCGCAACTACGGTATCAACGGCAGCCAGACCCTGTTCAACTGGAGTCAGTTCGCCAACCTGCGCGCGCAGCGTGACGTCAGCAAGGCTGCCGATTTCGATCTCGAGTCGGCCAACGACGAGCTGATCGTGCGTACTGCGACCACCTACTTCAACGTGCTGGTCGGCATCGAGTCGCTGACTGCCGCCGAGACCAACGAAGCCGCTGCGAAGAAGCAGTTCGACTACGCCGACAAGCGTCTGGAAGTGGGCCTGGCACCGATCACCGACATGCACGAAGCACGTGCCCAGTACGATCAGGCCCGCGCCAATACCATTCTTGCCCGCAATGCACTGGAAGATGCCTACCAGGCGCTGACCGAGCTGACCGGCCAGCCGGTGCGCGACCTGCGCGGCCTGCCGGTCGACTTCCGCCCGGAAGTGCCAGCCAACCGCAGCAACGTCGACCAGCTGGTCGCCGATGCGGTCTCGCGCAACCCGGCGCTGAAGGCGCAGGAGCTGCAGGTCAGCGCCGCAGAGTCCAACGTCTCCTCCGCCCGTGGCGGCCACTATCCGACCCTGTCCCTGGGCGGCAGCTGGGGCAAGAGCGCGCGTTGGGGTGACAGCACCGGCAGCGGCACTGCTGTTCCGGATGCCACCACCAACTCGATCGGCCTGACCCTGAACGTGCCGATCTTCGCCGGTGGTGCCACCCAGTCCGGTGTGCGTCAGGCGCTGGCCCGTCGCGATATCGCCCAGGATACCTTCGAGCAGCAGAAGCGTGCCCTCGACCGCAACACCCGCAATGCCTACCAGGCGCTGGTTGCCGGTATCAGCGAAGTGGAAGCGCGTCGCCTGACCGTGGTCTCGGCACAGAGCGCCTATGATGCCTCGCAGGTCGGCCTGGAAGTCGGCACCCGTACCGTGTTGGACGTGGTGCAGAACCAGAAGACCCTGTTCCAGGCCCAGCTGGACTACGCAACGTCGCGCTACAACTTCCTGCAGGCCCGCCTGCAGTTGAGCCAGGCCATCGGCGATCTGGATATCAGCGAAATCCAGGACATCAACCGCCTGCTGACGGTGGATGCCGCTTCCAAGCTGCAGCCGAACAACGCGCAGTAACGCTGCGCGGAAACGTAATGCAGAAAGGCGGGCCTCGGCCCGCCTTTCTTGTTTCTGGAACATTGCTGGCGAGCACCACCACCCAAACGATGCCCCCACCAGTGCAGCACAGCATTGCTTCGTTGTAGGAGCGGCGTAAGCCGCGAAGCAAGCACCGTATAAGCGTGCACGGGTGCAGAGGACTCAAGCACCATCAGCTTCGCGGCTTACGCCGCTCCTACAAACAGACCCCAGCGCTTCGCTTACCCCGGCTAGGCAGCGGACTCACTCGGCGGCGGCAACTGCGGTGTGATCAATGCAATCGTATGTTCCAGCGCGCCACGGCCATTGGCGACCAGCGCGCGCCCTGCCTGCACCATGCGCTCACGCTCGGCCACGTCCTGCAATAGACGCGACACGGCTGCCTCCACTCCGGCGGCATCAGCACAGATGCATAGCGCTCCAGCCTCATCCATCCGTCGCGAAATTTCGGCGAAGTTGTGCAGGTGCGGGCCGGTAACCGCGGCCGTACCCATCGCTGCCGGCTCGAGCAGATTGTGGCCGCCGATGGCCTGCAGGCTGCCGCCGACGAATGCCACCTGCGCGCAGGCATAAAACGCCATCAATTCGCCCAGGGTATCGATCACGAATACCTGCGCATCCGCATCGGGCCACTGCTGTGCCTTGCGCGTGGCTACGCGCCAGCCGGCCTCGCGCGCCAGCACCTCGGCCTTGGCAAAGCGCTCGGGATGCCGCGGCGCCCACAGCAGCAAGGCATCCGGATGCTGCCTCAGCAAGCGCGCATGGATCTCGATCACCGCCTGTTCTTCACCTTCGTGGGTGCTGGCAGCAATCCATATCGGTCGCGTCGCCGGTACATGCTGGTGGAACGCCTGCAGCACCGTCGTCGGATCCGGCGGATGGATATCGAATTTCAGATTACCCAGCGCCTGCACCTGCTCGGGCAAAGCGCCCAGCTCGATGAAGCGCTCCGCATCCGCCTGCGACTGCGCGGCGACGCAGGTCACCGTGCGCAGCGCACGCCCAACCAGCGCTTTCAGCACGCGATAGCCTTTCAACGACCGCGCCGACAGGCGCGCGTTGAGAATGTAGACCGGAATGCCGCGATCACGACAGCCAAACAACATGTTCGGCCACAGCTCGGTCTCCAGGATCAGCGCCAGGCTGGGCTGGAAGTGCTCGAGAAAGCGACTGACGCTGCCCGGCACGTCGTATGGCAGATACACATGATCCACCGCATCGCCCCATAGCGCACGCACACGCTGCGAGCCGGTGGGCGTGATGGTGGTGATGATCCAGCGGATATCCGGGCGCTGTGCACGCAACGCATTGACTAGCGGCGCTGCCGCATTGACCTCGCCCACCGACACCGCGTGCAACCACACCCGCGGTTGACTGCCGCTATCCGGATACGAGGCATAACGCTCGTCCCAGCGGCGGAAATATTCGCGCACACGAAAGCCGCGCCATACCAGGTGATACACGGTGATGGGCAGCAGCAGGTAAAGCACCGCGGAGTAAATGCCGCGCAGCAGAAGTTCAACAGGATCCTTACGCATCGGCGAAGGATACGGGAGAACACCGAAATTGCGAGAGACAAGGGCCGCGGCTGCACACTGCAACGCCGTGCCTGGACACCGTTCCAGCCATTCCCCGCGCATGCGCACCGCCCGGTCATCGCCAGCCGGGCCCGCATCTGCCCGCCCACTCCAGCAAACCCCATCTGCTCCCCCGTCACCGCCCGTGGCTTAGAATCGACGCATGTCCGATTCACCCTCCAGCGCCACCCGGCCCTCGCTGCTGCAGCCACGCCACTGGCCCACCTTTGCCTGGCTGGGCATCGCCTTCGTCGCCGCGCGCCTGCCATGGACGCTGCAGCGAGCATTGGGCCGTGGCATCGGCTGGCTGGCCCTGCACCTGGCACGCAGCCGCCGCCGCGCGGCCGAGGTCAATCTCAAACTGTGTTTCCCCGAGAAAGACGAGGCCTGGCGCCAGCGCCTGCTGCGCGACAGCTTCGATGCACTGGGCGTCGGTGTGTTCGAGTTCGCCCGCGCCTGGTGGGGCAAGATCGATGTCATCCGCCCGCAGGTGCAATGGGAGGGACTGGAGCACCTGAAGGCACTGCAGGCCGAAGGCCGTGGTGTGCTGCTGGTATCAGGCCACTTCATGACCCTGGAAATGTGCGGCCGCCTGCTCTGCGATCACGTACCGCTGGCCGGCATGTACCGTAAGTACCGTAATCCGGTAATGGAATGGGCGGTAAAAAGCGGGCGGCTCAAGTACGCCTGCGCGATGTTCGCCAACGAGGACATCCGCGCCACGGTGCGCCACCTGAAGAAGGGCGGCTTCCTCTGGTACGCGCCGGACCAGGACATGCGCGGCAAGGATTCGGTCTTCGTGCCGTTCTTCGGCATGCCCGCATCCACCATCACCGCCACCCATCAGTTCGCGCGGATGACCGGCTGCGCAGTGGTGCCGTACTTCCATCGCCGCGTCGGCAGTGGCTATGTGCTGAAGATCGCCCCGCCCCTGCCCGGCTTTCCCACCGACGATGCCGTTGCCGATACCGCCCAGGTCAACGCCGCGATCGAGCAGATGGTGCGCGAGGCACCGGACCAGTACCTGTGGATCCACCGTCGTTTCAAGCGCCAGCCCGAAGGCCGCAGCCACTTCTACGATTGAGCCGGGCTACACCGCAACCGCCGACTGGCTCAAGGGTCCTGCCCGTCGGTTTCGGCCAGCAGCGCACCGGCATACAGCGCCGCCAGCAATACCGTCACGCCACCCCAGAATGCGGAGTAGAACGCCAGATGGGTATTGAGCGGGAATACCGTCACCAGCAAGGCCAGCGCTGCCGGACGCGCGCGATCACGCGCCTGCGGGCCAGAATAGATCCAGGCCCGCAAGGCCATCGCCGCACCGGCAATCCATAGCAGCAGGCCCAGCACACCGGTTTCAGCAAGGATCTCCAGGACGATCTGGTGGGCGTGCAGCGCCGGGCCCTCGCCCCACACCGGATCCTGTGCCGGGGTTGGATTGCAGCCCGGGTAGGCATCACGGAAACCGCGCGCCCCCACCCCGTTGAGCGGGTGCTCGCGCACCATGCACACGGCCGCGGACCAGATCTGGCCGCGCCCGGAAAGGGCTTCGTTCAGCCCCTCGGCACCGCCGCCGAATGCCATCGCCGTGCGCGCAAAGCGTTCGCGCACCTGTGCCGAGCCACCCGCCAACGCGCCAATGCCGACAACCGCCGCCAGCATCACCAGCAGCAGCCATTTCCTTCCCAGCAGGCGCCAGCCGGAGATCAGCAGAACCAGCGCATAGGTGATCAGCGAAGCGCGCGACCCGGCAAGCACCAGCACCACGCCAACCGCCGCGGCGGCCAGCAACCAGCCTCCACGGCCGAGACGCGCGCCGGCCAGGAACAGCAGGAACGGCGACAGACTGGCCAGGACCTGGCCGAACTTCAGATTGCAGGGGCCGAAGATGCCCGGCAGGCGATCGGCTGCCGCGACCTCGTCCAACGAGCACAGCCCATGCCCGCTGCTCAGCCACTTGAGTTGATCCAGGCTCCAGAACAGGGGGCTGGTCCCACTACCGGCCTGCAGCAATGCATCCAGCGTCCACAACCCGCTGATCAACGCCAGCCCGCTGAAGGTGGTGTTGCGCCGCCGGGGTGTACCCACGGCTATCGCCACCAACCACATGAAAGGCAGATAGCGCAGCCCGCCGGCGACCTTGCCCCAGACTTTCCCCGGATCCTCCGCGCCTATCGCCGAACCGAGTTGCGGCAGCCAATACGCGCAGAACAACACGCTGGTCAGCGCCAACGCCGGCACACCCAGCAGGCTGCGGATGCCGCCTCCCTTGCGCAACCGCAGCAGCAACAGGCGCACCACGGTAAACAAGGCGCCCAGCACCAGCACCGATTCGGCGATACCCGGCAACGGCAACAATGCGACATAGGCGATCACCCAGATCGGCGCCCACCAGCCTGGCTGGCGCGGAGCCACTGCAGGGGACGGATCAGCCAGCGAGTTCTGCATAGACGTCCAGGGTCGCACGCTGCATCGACTGCAACGTATAGGGGATGCGTCGGGGAAGGGATGGTGGGTCTTGCAGCAGCTGCAGCGCGCTTTGCGTCAGCTGCTGCATGTCGCCCTGGGCGACCGCGCCGGAGGGCTGCAGCTGGCCAAGCAGTTCGCCCACGCCGCCATGGTTCCAGCCGACCACAGGACGGCCAACCGACAGCGCTTCCAGTACGGTACGGCCAAACGCCTCCGGTTTATCCGACAACTGCAGGACCAGATCGCTGGCGGCATAGGCCTCGGCGATGCGGGCTGTGGGTTCGCTCAGCACTACCTGTTCGGCCACCCCCAGCGTTCCTGCCAGTTGCTCCAGCTCGCGCACATAGGTTTCGCGGCCCGGCTCGCGTACGCCCGGCATCCACAGCACCGCGGGTTGGCCCTCGCGTTGCAGCGCCGCCAGCAGATGCAAGGCATGCGCATGTCCCTTCAGGCGGGTGCCGCGGCCGGGCAGCAGCAACAGCGGTACCGCCACCGCCAGGGAGGGATGCAGCGCCGCCACCGCCAGCCGCGGCCGGCGGTCGCTGCGCTCCACGCGCGGGAACTGGCCTACGTCCACGCCGCGCGGAATCACCCGCAGCCTGCCCGGATCGGTCTGCCGGTAGTGCTGCAGCAGATAGTCACGCACGGTCTGCGATACGCAGACCACCCGTTCGCCACTGGCCATGATGCCGCTGTAGCGGCCGGGCGAATTCAGCCCGTGCATGGTGGTCATCCAGTGCGGCCGTTGGTTCGCTGGCATGCCGCGCAACGCATACCAGCCCAGCCAGGCCGGCAAGCGCGAACGGGCATGCACGATGTCGGCACCGGTTTCGCTGAACAGGCGCCGCAGCGAGGCCACGTGCCGCAGGGTCAGCAGCGACTTGCGGCCGATGTCCAGGGTCAGATGCTCGGCACCACTGTCCAGCAAGGGCTGCAGCAGGCGGCCACCGGCGGACACGACAATGGCCCGGTGTCCGGCGGACACCAGTGCAGCAGCAATTTCCAGGGTTGAACGCTCGACGCCGCCGGAATGCAGCGCAGGCAGCAACTGCACCACCGTCAAACGGCGCATCGGTCAACGATCAGTCGGCCAGGACGAACACCGAACCGCAATACGGGCAGGCAGCCTCGCCATTGGGTTCGTTCTCGATCGGCAGGTAAACCCGCGGATGCGAGTTCCACAGCGCCATTTCCGGCGTCGGGCAGCTCAGCGGCAGGTCGGCGCGGTGCACGGTGTAACGCTTCTCGGCATTGGCGGGCGCGGTGGCGGTATGGCTCATGGCGTCATTCACGAAAAAAACCAGGACTGCGCAATTCTAGCAGCGCCGGGCCGATGCAGCCGCTTCGAAGCATCCGGATGCGGCAAAAAGCCGGCGACAACCCCAACGCAGCCGGCCAAGCCCGCCCTGCCCGGCTGCTGGTGTCGCTGTGGGCCGACCGGGTAGCGATCCTGTCGGTCAAAACAACGGCGCTGGCCCGTCACCCACGCTGAGTGCCGCCGGTTGCAGCCAGCAACGGGGCGACCGCCGACCACCCCGTTGCCAGCTTGCCCTGTGCCGACGTTACTTGAAGTCCCCGGCGACAAACACACTAAGCCGCTCGGGCTTGAGGTGTTTGCGGATGGCGGCATTGACCTGTTCCACCGTCAGCGCCTGGTAGGCGGCATCACGTTGCGCTTCAAACGACATGTCGCGACCGTAGTACAGATGGTCGCTCAACAGCCCTGCAATGGCGCCGTCGGCCGCGCGCGACTGCTCGCGCGCCACCTTTTTCTCAGCCACCGCGCTGCGCAGCTCCTCCGCAGTGATGCCGTCGGCGACCAGCCGGGCCAGCTCCTCACGCAACGCCGCCTCCAGCTTGCCCATGTTTTCCGGCGCAGCGATGGCCTGGATGCTCAGGCTGCCGTTGTCATCACGGCCCGTGCGACTTTCGTCGGCACTCAGCCCGGCACCGACGTTGTAACTCAGGCCATCCTTCTGGCGGATGCGATCGCCCAGGCGCGCCTTGAGCGGGTCGCCACCGAGGATGGCGACGGCGATGTTCAGCGCCGGGAAGTCCGCATCAGCCAGATTGATCGAGATGTTCTGCCGCGCCAGCAGTACCGCATTGGGCTTGTCAGGAGTGACGAAGCGTTCATGCGTGGCCGCGACATCCCGGTAATGGGTGCTGATCGGCGCATAGGGCTTGGGCGACTTCCAGTCGGCGAACAAAGCCTGCAACTCGGTTTTCAATGTCACTGGATCGAAATCGCCAACCACCGCGATCTCACCTTCCGCAGTGCCGTAGAAATCCCTGTGATAAGCACGCACGTCCTCCAGCTCGAGCGCCTTCAATCGGGCCAGTGACTCATCGATCGATTGCACGTGCAGCGGGTGCCCAACCGGCCACGGATCGAAATACTGGCTCAAGGCCAGCGATGCCTGGGTTCCCGGCTCCTTGCGCTGGAACTCCAGCCCGGTGATCGCCTGCAGCCGCAGCTGCTCGAACTCGGCCTGCGGGAATGCAGGGTTGCGCAGCACGTCGGCTGCCAGTCGCAGGGCCTCGGCCAAGCTTTCGCGCTTTCCGTTGAGGCCGATACTGGCACCCTGCATGCCACCGCTCACCTGCGCCTGGGTATTGAGCGCATCAAAGCGGGCGGCGATCTGGCCACGATCCAGACGCTTGCTGCCCGCCATCAGCATCGGTCCTACCCAGCTACCGGCCTCGCTGCGCCCGGTAATGGCCTGCTCGTCGGCGAAGCGGAACGTCGCCGTCAACGCTACCGTCTGCCCGCGATTACGCTTGGGCAGCAATGAAACCCGCAGGCCGTCGCCGATGACAAAACTCTCGGTACGCGCGGCGATGTTCTCCACGCTGGGATCAAACGCTTCACCTGCGCTGACTGCCGCTCGGCCCTTGTAGCCATCCACCAGGGCCGCAACGGCGGGCGCGGCGGGAATCACTGCGCGGTCCGGTACGGCAGTCGGCACAAAGCGGCCGAGCGTACGGTTCTGCGGCTTCAGGTAGGCCGCTGCAACACGATTTACATCGGCAGCAGTCACGCCTTCGATTGCATCGCGCTGCACGAACAGCAGGCGCCAGTCGCCGGCGGCCTGGTATTCGGACAATGCCATCGCCATCGCATTGACGTCACTGGCGCGCTTGTCGATGGCATTGGCGATACGCTGTTTGGCAGCCGTCACTTCCGCCTCGGTGATCGGCGCCGCGGCGATGGCTTCTGCCTGCTTCAACAACTCGGCCTCCACCTTGTCCGGGTCGCCGTCCTTGGGCAGCACCGACATCAGGGTGAACAAGCCAGGATCATGCAGGGTCTCGCTGCTGGCGGTGGCGAAGGCGGCCAGCCTGGTTTCCATCATCGCCTTGTAAAGGCGGCCATTGGGGTTGTCTCCCAGCACATTGCCCAGCACCGTCAGCGGCGCGTTGTCAGCCTGCGCCAGCGCCGGCACGTGATAGCTGGCGGCAACCAGCGACAGCTCACTGCTACGGCGCACGCTGACTTCGCGCTCGCCGTCCTGCACCGGTTCAACGGTGTGGAAGCCGGGCAAGGTCCGCATCGGCTTTTTCAGCGGTGCGAAATGCGCGGCCACCCGGGCCAGCGCCCGCCCGGCGTCAATGCGGCCGGCAACGATAAGCAAGGCGTTGTCCGGCTGATACCAGGTGCGATAGAACGCCTTGAGGTTCTCGATAGGAACATTCTCGACGTCCGAGCGTGCGCCGATCGGCATGTTCGCGTAGTTGTGCCAATCAAACGCCACCGAACGCATGCGTTTCATCAGCACGCCGACCGGATTGTTGTCACCGGCTTCCATCTCATTGCGGACCACCGTCATCTCGCTGTCGAGGTCGGCCTTGGCCACGTTGGCGTTGAGCATGCGGTCGGCCTCCATCCCCAGCACCCAGTCGAGCGTCTCGTCATTTGCCGGAAACGAAGCGAAGTAATTGGTGCGGTCCAGCGAGGTGGTCGCGTTCTTGCTGATCCCGCGCTGCTGCATTTCGCCCGGAATATCCGGGTGCTTCGGCGTGCCTTTGAACAACAGGTGTTCAAGCAGGTGCGCCATGCCGGTTTCACCATAGTTTTCGTGCAATGAACCAACGCCATAGACCAGATTGACGGTCACCGTCGGTTTGCTGGCATCGGCGAACAGCAGCACCCGCAGACCGTTCTGCAGGCGGTATTCGCAGACGCCTTCGACGCAGGGCCCGGCCTGCACGCCGCCGGGCAGGTCGGCGCTGGCCCGGCTCGCCTGTGCCAGTGGTACCACCGCCAGCGACAGGGCCACGGCCAGGGAACAACAAAAACGCTTCATCATCGGAATCCAGCCCTCGGCAGTTTGCGATCAATACCCGAATCCATGCACATCACCTTCCCTGCATCGCACCCGCGGACGCCAGGCAGCACTGCCCATCATCGCAAAACCCGGTGAGGTGGTGGCATCCCGGCCTTGGCGCTGTGGCGACCGCACCCGCCCGACAACAGCACCCGCCGGCGCCGCTGGCGACCTCAACGCCCACCCAGCCAGCCCCCAAGCGAATACACCGGCTGCAACAGGCGATCGCTCAGCGGCTCATGCTCGCCGCTGACCAGCGCATCCAGCATCATGCCGGGTTTGAGCGGCTCCAGCCGGCCATGGGCAAGAATGGCCTGATCGGCCAACTCGACGGTGACGCGATAGAACGCCTCCCTCATCACCGGCACTTTGGGTGTGAAGCTCGCCTCTTCACTGTCCACTGCAGTGCGGCTGATGTGGGCGATGGTGCCGTGCTGTGCACCGAACTTCTGATGCGGAAACGCCTGATAGCGCAGCACGACACGATCACCGGGCGCCAGCGCGCCAATCACGCGCCCGGGCACCATCAACTCGGCCTCGAGCCGACCATCGCCGGGCAATACACTGAGCAGCGGCTGGCCAGGGTGGACCGACTGCCCCGGCTTGACCAGCCGCGCAACCACCACGCCATCAACCGGCGCCTTCACCAGCAAAGCGGCATTGGCCTCGTTCTCAACCTGATCCAGGCGCAGTTGCGCCAGATGCTCCGCGTAGGTGGCTTCATTGGCCTTGTGCCGTCCCGGCAGCTCCTGCATGGCCTGCTTCAACTGCGCGATCAGACGCTGGGCGGCAGCCTGTTGCCGGCGCAGCGACTGCAACTGCACCGTGTAATCGAGCAGCAGCGCCTCCTGCTGCTCAGCCGCGGCAAACCCGGCCACCGATGTGCCCGCGGCTTCCCGCAGACGGGCCAGCGCCGCGTCCGCGATGCGTATCTGCTCGCAGCGGGTGGCTATCTCCAATCCGATCTGCCGTGCCTCGGTGCGTGCCGCCTGCATCTGCTCGTGCAGGCCTGCAGCCTGCGCCGCCAACTGCTCCTTCAGCGCGTCGCGCGCCAGTGCGATGCTGTCTTCGCGTTGCCGCAGCCCAAGCTCCAGCGCCACATTGGCATCACCGATCTCGGGCATCGTCCGCTGGCTGACCACCAATGCCAGCGTGTCCCCCTCCACCACCCGCTTGCCATCATCGACATCCAGCCAGCGGACCACCCCGCCCACCGGCGCCACCACCGTCGCCATCCCCTGCACCGGCACCAGCCGGCCCGCAATAGCGGCCAAGTCGTTGTCCGTGCGAAGGGAAAGTACGCCCCACCCGACGACCAATAGTGCGAATGTACCCGCGGCACATGCATACAGTTTTGCAGACCCTTTGAACCCCATCCGCGCCCACCTGCATTGATCGACAGCCTGCAGCTTTTCATTCGATTCGGTTTGCGACACACATGCACCAGCAGTTAAACGCATAAGACAAAAGCCAATCAAGCTATCAGCGTTTTCCCAAGGAAATCCCATTGGTTTCGCAGCTCGCAGTGCAGCCTAGCGACATCAAACAACACGGGCAGCAGTTGCAAGTTACATTGGCAAAAGTCGTCAATATCGATGACGAGTTTCGTTCGGATAATCCACGGACGTAATGAACATTGACAATAAGTCTTTGCCGACTGCGCAAGCTCGCAATGGCTTAGGCTTTTGGTCGGCTCTCATGGTCAACGCTCGAGGAGAAATTTATGCATGACCATCTGGGAATCCGCATCCGCAAAGCGCGGAGGAAGATGAAGATGACGCAGGCGGAGTTGGCCAGCCAACTGAAAGTAAGCCGTAGCGCGGTGGGTAACTGGGAAAGTCCGACGGGCATATCACCCAGCACGATGCGTCTGATCACCATCGCACTGGTGACCGACGTTTCATTTGAATGGCTGGCGACAGGGCGCGGGGAACTGGATGCAATCTCCGCGGCGATCCCCAGCGAAAACGCAGAGCTGGTGGATGACCCGTCGGAGCGGAGGTTGTTGCTGGCCTATCGCTCCTGCCGCGCAGCTACCCGCAAACTCGTATTGCAGATAGTGGAGGCGCAGAAGATTCCACAGTTCTGATGCTTGGCGGCGACCGGGAATTCAACCGGCGCCGCCTGTCCGATACACATGCCATTGATTGTGGGAGCGGCGTCAGTCGCGAAGCTGGAATTCCCAAGGTATCAGCCAATTCTTCCATCTGACGGAGCGCCTGCTTCGCGGCTGACGCCGCTCCTACAAAAGATCGGCAGTTCTCGCATCACCGGCAAAAGAAAAGCCGGCGCAAGGCCGGCTCTGCTTTGACGCATGCGGGTTGGCAATCAACCTGCGCGTTCGGCTTCCATCTGCTTGCGGATCTGCGCATCCACCGCGGCAATCGCGGTCATGTTCAGCACGCGGCGCGAACTGGCACTGCTGGTGAGGATGTGCACCGGCTTGGTCATGCCCATCAGGATCGGGCCGATCGCAACGCCGTTGGTGAACACGCGCACCAGGTTGTAGGCGATGTTGGCCGCTTCCAGGTTGGGCAGCACGAACAGGTTGGCACGGCCCTTGAGCGTGCTGTTGGGCAGCAATTTCTCGCGCAATGCCTCATCCCATGCGGTGTCACCCTGCATTTCGCCGTCCACGTTCAGGCGCGGGTTGCGCTTGAGCAGCGCCTCACGTACCTGGCGCATCTTCAGCGCGTCCTTGGAATCGTGGCTGCCAAAGTTGGAATGCGACAGCAGCGCGATCTTCGGCTCGATGCCGAACAGCTTCATGCGGTAGGCCGCCTGCAGCGTGGATTCGACGATCTGCTCGACGCTCGGGTCTTCCTGCACATGGGTGTCGACGAAGAAGAACACGCCCTGGTTGTTGATCACGCCGGTCATGGCCGAGGTCGAGCTGACCTTGGATTCCAGCGGGATCACGCTGCGCACATAGCCGAGCTTCTTGTGGAAGCGGCCAACCAGGCCCGACAGCATCGCATCGGCCTCACCGCGGGCCACCATCACCGCCGCGATCAGGGTAGGACGCGAGCGCATCAGGTTCTTGGCCGCGGCCACGGTGACGCCCTTGCGGCCGGTCATCTCGTGGTAGTACTGCCAATACTCGTTGAAGCGCGGATCGTCGTTGATGTTGGTGATTTCAAAATCGACACCGGCGCGCATGCGCAACGCCAGCCGCTCGATGCGGGCCTCGATCACGTCCGGACGGCCGATCAGGATCGGGAAGGCCACGCCTTCGTCGATCACGTTCTGCACCGCCTGCAGCACCACCTCTTCCTCACCCTCGGCGTAGACCACGCGCTGCTTGTCCGAGCGCGCGCGGTCATAGACCGGCTTCATGAACAGACTGGTGCGGTAGACGAACTGGGCCAGCTTGTCGCGGTAGGCGGCCATATCGGCGATCGGGCGGGTCGCCACGCCCGAGTCCATCGCCGCCTGCGCCACGGCCGAGGACAGCTCGACCAGCAGGCGCCGGTCGAACGGACGCGGAATCACATAGTCACGGCCGAAGCTGGGGACCTCGCCGCCGTAGGCCGAGCCCAGGTCGGACGCTTCCTTGCGCGCCAGCGCGGCAATCGCGCGCACGCAGGCGACCTTCATTTCTTCGTTGATGGTGGTCGCGCCCACGTCCAGCGCACCGCGGAACAGGTAGGGGAAGCACAGCGCGTTGTTGACCTGGTTCGGGTAATCCGAACGGCCGGTGCCCATGATGATGTCCGGGCGCACCGCGTTGGCATCTTCCGGCAGGATTTCCGGGTAGGGATTGGCCAGGGCGAAGATCACCGGATCACGCGCCATGCTGGCGACCATGTCCTTGCTGAGGATGCCGCCAGCCGACAGGCCCAGGAAGATGTCCGCACCATCAACGATCTCGGCCAGCGTGCGCTTGTCGGTATCGCGGGCGTAGCGGGCCTTTTCCGGGTCCAGGTCGGTACGGCCGGTGTGGATCACGCCGTCGCGGTCGTAGGCCAGGATGTTTTCCGGCTTCAAACCCAACGAAACCAGCATGTTGACGCAGGAAATACCCGCCGCGCCCATGCCGGTGGTGGCCAGCTTGACCTCTTCGATCTTCTTGCCGGTGATCACCATGGCGTTGAGCACGGCAGCGCCGACGATGATCGCAGTGCCGTGCTGGTCGTCATGGAACACCGGGATGTTCATCCGCTCGCGCAGCTTGCGCTCCACGACGAAGCACTCCGGTGCCTTGATATCTTCCAGGTTGATGCCGCCGAAGGTCGGCTCCAGCGAGGCGATGATCTCGACCAGCTTGTCCGGGTCGTTCTCATTGACTTCGATATCGAACACATCGATGCCGGCGAACTTCTGGAACAGCACACCCTTGCCTTCCATCACCGGCTTGCCGGCCAGCGGGCCGATATTGCCCAGGCCCAGCACGGCGGTGCCGTTGGTGATCACGCCAACCAGATTGCCGCGCGCGGTCATCTCGCTGGCCATGGCCGGGTCTTCCATGATCGCTTCGCAGGCATGTGCCACACCCGGCGAATACGCCAGCGACAGGTCACGCTGGGTCAACATGGGCTTGGTAGCCACCACCTTGATCTTGCCGGGCGGCGACATCCGGTGATATTCGAGGGCGGCCTGCTTGAAATCTTCGTTGGACATCGAGTTGTGAGCGCTAATGGGCAAGAAGGACGGGAGATGATAACGCCGTTAAGGCGGCTGGACCTGTCGCTATGCTGTCGCAGTCATGCTGCAACCGCACAATTCCGATCCTTCCACGCAACCGCATGTGTGCAAGTCTCCGCCCTGGGGATGACAGGCTCGGGACGGTAAAAAGGTCGCGGGGCCGCCTGCTCGGTTGCGAGCCCCGCGCAAAAACGCACACACACACAGGTAAAGCTCAGGCCCTCGTCGTCGGCGACGGCGGCAGTTCGGACGGCTCCATGCCGGCGAGCACCAGTGCCAGGCGCTGCCGATCCAGCGCCCCTTCCCAACGCGAAACCACCACCGTCGCCACGGCGTTGCCGATGAAATTGGTCAACGAACGGCATTCACTCATGAAGCGGTCCACGCCCAGGATCAACGCCATGCCCGCCACCGGCACCTCCGGCACCACCGCCAAGGTCGCGGCCAGGGTGATGAATCCCGCACCGGTAACCCCGGCCGCGCCCTTGGAGCTGAGCATGGCCACCAGCAACAACGCGATCTGGTGGCCAAGACTCAGTTCGGTATTGGTGGCCTGGGCGATGAACAATGCCGCCAGGGTCATATAGATGTTGGTGCCATCCAGGTTGAACGAGTAGCCGGTAGGCACCACCAGGCCGACGACGGACTTGCTGCAGCCGGCCCGCTCCATCTTCTCCATCAGCGAGGGCAGCGCCGATTCGGATGAGGAGGTGCCCAGTACCAGCAGCAATTCGGCCTTCAGGTAGCGGGCCAGCTGGAATACCGAGAACCCGCAGACGCGGGCCACCGCGCCCAGCACCACCACCACGAACAGCAGCGAGGTCAGGTAGAACGCGCCCACCAGCCAGGCCAGGTTGACCAGCGAGGCGATGCCGTACTTGCCAATGGTGAAGGCGATGGCGCCGAACGCACCGATCGGCGCAGCCTTCATCAGCAGGTGCACCAGTTTGAACACCGGGCTCGTCAGCGCTTCCAGCAGGGCCAGCACCGGCCGTCCTTTCTCGCCAACCGAGGCCAGGGCAATGCCGAACAGCACGGCCACGAACAGCACCTGCAGGATGTTGTCGCCAACGAAGGGGCTGAGCAGGGTCCTGGGAATGATGTCCAGCGCAAAGCCGACCAGGCTCAGCTCATGCGAGCGCTGCACATAGCCATCCACCGCACTCTGGTCCAGGTCAGCCGGATTGATGTTCATGCCGGCGCCGGGCTGCACCACATGCGCCACCACCATGCCGACCACCAGTGCCAGGGTGGAGAAGAACATGAAATAGGCCATCGCCTTGGCAAACACGCGGCCGACGCTGCGCAGGTGGGTCATCCCTGCGATGCCGGTGACGATGGTCAGGAAGATCACCGGCGCGATGATCATCTTCACCAGCTTGATGAAAGCGTCACCCAGCGGTTTGAGCTGCTCGGCGAACAGCGGCTCGAAGTGACCCAGCAGCACGCCCAGCGCGATCGCCACCAACACCTGTACATACAACTGGCGATAAAGCGGCAACCGACGCCCGCAAGGGCCGGCAACAGAAGCGGAAGGGGCAAGCATGACGGGGAACACCTCGAGTTCACTACCGGTTGTTTTTTTACCCGCCAAAGCGCGCGCCGCCGATAACGCATTGGTGTTACTGCCAACACGCCGCGCGATCCGGGAAGCACTTCCAAGCCGGCCTCGCCAATAACCGGACAAGACCTATGGCCGGCTGCGACAGCACTGCCAGACCATCGGGGGCATGCCGTTCTTTCCCACCCATCGGCGCCGCATGCGCTGGCTGCTGCCACTCACAGCCAGCGTAGCCATCACCGCGACCGGGCTGGTGGCCCTGCGCCATTTCGAGCGCAGCAGCCTTGCCGGCGACGCCGAGCGCGCGACCACCCAACTGCACCTGCATGGCGAGGCCCTGCAGGCCCTGATCGAACGCCACCGTGTGCTGCCAGCGGTGCTGGCGCTGGATCCGGATGTGCGCAGCGCGCTGACCCGGACCACGCTCGTCCAAGCGGAGCTGAAGCGCCTGAATCGCAAACTCGAGCGCGTCAATGGCGTGGCCGCCACCTCGACCCTGACCCTGCTCGACCGCAACGGACTGGCCCTGGCCGCCAGCAACTGGCGCATGCCACGCAGCAGCAATGTCGGCAATGACTACCAGTTCCGCCCGTACTTCCAGCAGGCAATGCAGGACGGCAGCGGCACCTTCTATGCCGAAGGCGTGACCACCGCCATGCCCGGCTATTTCCTGTCTGAAGCGGTACGCGACGAGCGCGGCCAGCCGGTCGGCGTGGTGGTGGTCAAGGTCATCCTGCGGCCGCTGGAGCAGACCTGGGCCGATACCGCCGATATGGTTTTCGTCAGCGACAGCAACGGTGTGATCTTTCTCTCCAGTCATCGACCATGGCGTTATCTGACCCTGCAGGCACTGGATGACAAGGTCCGCGAGGAACTCCAGCGCACCCGCCAGTACACGCAGCTGCCCCGGCAGCTGCTGCAGCGTTCGCCCGGCACACGACTGGGCCCAAACCAACAGCGGGCGGAACTGGCCGATGCCGGCGACGTGATCTGGGTCTCGCAGCCACTGCCGCAACAGCAATGGACCCTGCATCTGCTGCGCAGTACCGCCAGCAGCAGCAACAGCGCGCGCAGCTTTGCCGCCGCGGTGATGGCCAGCCTGATCGCGGTGCTGCTGCTCGGTTATGGCCTATGGCAACGGCAACGCCTGGCGCGGTTGCGCGAGCGCAGCCGTCGCGAGCTGGAGCAACTGGTGGAACTGCACGCACAGGAGCTGCGTACCGCCCAGGACGGCGTGGTGCATGCCGCCCGTGCCGCCGACTATGGCGAGAGCGCCAGCCTGCAGCACCTGCCGCAGGGCGTCTGCGTGGTCGATGCCCAGCTCAACCTGGTGGCCTGGAACCGGCGCTATGTCGAACTGTTCCGGTTCCCGCCGGGGCTGATCCAGGTGGGCCGCCCGATTGCCGATGTGTTCCATTACAACGCACGCCGCGGACTGCTCGGCCCCGGCCCGGTGGAGGAAGCAATCGAACGGCGGCTCAACCACCTGCGCTCAGCCACCCCGCACATGCACGAGCGTGAGAGCGGCGACGGCAATGTGATCGAGATCCGCGGCAACCCGCTGCCGGACGGCGGCTTTGTCACCAGCTATACCGATATCACCGCCTACCGCAATGCCGCCCGCGATCTGCGTTCGCTGGCCGATACACTGAGCCTGCGGATCAGCGAGCGCACCCACGACCTGGCCGGCGCCAAGCGTGATGCCGAGGAGGCCAACCAGGCCAAGACGCGTCTGGTGGCCGCAGCCGTGCACGACCTGCTGCAGCCGCTGAATGCCGCACGCATGTTCCTGTCGGCGCTGCGCAGCCGCCTGCCCGATGCAACCAGCCGCGACATCGCCGACAACGTCGACAATGCGCTGACCGCACAGGATGGCATCCTGACCAGCCTGCTCGATATTTCCCGGCTCGAATCCGGCGCGCTTGAGAAACGGGTCCGTGACTTCGCGCTGGAGCCCATGCTCGAAGCATTGAGCATCGAGTTCGGCATCCTCGCCAATGCGCGTGGCCTGCGGGTCAGCCATGTCGCCACCCGCGCGGTGGTGCGCAGCGACGAGGCACTGCTGCGGCGTATCCTGCAGAACCTGCTGTCCAATGCCGTGCGCTATACCCGCAACGGGCGCATCGTCGTCGGTTGTCGCCGCGATGGCGAGCAGCTTCGCATCGAAGTCCACGACACCGGCACCGGCATCCCGGAGGCACGCCAGCAGGAGATCTTCGAGGAATTCCGTCGGCTCGACAATGCAGGCAGCGAGGAGCCGGGCGCCGGCCTGGGTCTGGCCATCGTTGATCGCATTGCCCACCTGCTCGATCACCGCATCGGCCTGCGCTCGACGCCTGGGCGTGGCAGCGTGTTCTCGGTCAGCCTGCCACGCGGTGATGTTGGCTGCTGCACCCTGCCGGTGATGTTGCCGGAGGAACCGCAGATGGACTCGCTGTTGGCCGGGTGCCGGACCTGGTGCATCGACGACGATCCGCGCATCAGCCTGGCCACCCGCCTGCTGCTTGAACGCTGGGGCTGCCAGGTAGAGTTCGCCGGCGGCGTGGATGCGGCACAGGCCACAGCACAGCCAGGCAACGATCCCGACCTGCTGTTGCTGGATGTGCGCATGGGCGATATCAGCGGCCCTGCGCTGTTGCCCTTGCTGGTGGAACGCTGGGGCAACGAGCCCGGCGTGATCCTGTTCACCGCCGAACAGGACCCGGACCTGCGCGAGCTCGCACGCGAGCGCAACTGGGGCTTTGTTTCCAAGCAGGCACGAACCGCGGCGTTGCGTTCGCTGATGACGCATCTATACCAGCGCGCGAGCTGAGCCAGCACTGGTATGCGCTGCACGGTAGCGCCGAGCCGTGCGCGGGGCATTACCCGGAATGCCCCACCTGTAGAGCCGAGCCATGCTCGGCTGGGGCATTACCCGAAATACCCCACCTGTAGTGCCGAGCCATGCTCGGCTGGGGCATTACCCAAAATGCCCCACCTGTAGAGCCGACCCATGCTCGGCTGGGGCATTACCCGGAATGCCCCACCTGTAGTGCCGAGCCATGCTCGGCTGGGGCATTACCGGGAAAGCCTCTGCCGAGCATGGCTCGGCGCTACCCCAACGTCCTGGGCTACTCCGGCTCCCACTCCGCCTCCAGCGTCTTCAACAACACCGCCGCCTGGGTGCGGCTATTGCACTCCAGCTTCTTCAGCACGGCGGTGACATGTACCTTCACCGTGTTCTCGGCCAGCCCCAGCACATGGGCGATCTGCTTGTTGAGCAGGCCATCGGCCATGCACAGCAACACGCGGATCTGCTGCGGGGTCAGCCGCGCCAGCCGTGAGGCAAGCAGCGCGTCGTGCTCGGAGCGCACCGCTGCCAACGGGGGGAAGCAGGTATCACCGTCCATCACCGCAGCCACTGCAGCCCCTATCGATTCCACCGGTGCGGATTTGGGAATGAAACCGACCGCACCGAACTGCTGGGCACGGCGGATCACCCGCGGATTGTCGTTGGAGGAAATGATGATCACCGGCAGCTCGGGCCGCTCACCCCGCAGCCACACCAGCGAGGAAAATCCATGCGCCCCCGGCATGGTCAGGTCCAGCAGGACCAGATCCACATCGGCGTGCCCGGCCACTGCCTCGGTCAGCGCCGAGACACTGGCCACTTCCAGCATCTCGCCCACGGCCCCGCCGTCGCGCAATGCATGCAGCACTGCGGCGCGGAACAAGGGATGGTCGTCGGCAACAAGTACCTTGATCAGACTCATCGCAGCAGTTTGGCACGGCCACCGCCCAGCTACCCTAGCCCTAGTCCCAAATCGTTATTGGTGACTGCATTCCCGCTGTCTATCGTCCGCACACTTCCCCTGTGTCGAGGCAACGGATGGCCGATTTCCCCCTGTGCACTGCATTCACCGGCCTGCTGATGCTGGCCACCGCGCCCACCGCACTTGCCAACGACGACATCACCGCCAAGTTCAGCGGCCGCCTCTACTACGAGTTCGCCCATTTCGACAATGACACGCGCGGCCCCGCAGAACGCAGCGGCGACGATCTGCGCGCTGCGTGGTTGGGCGTGGCAGGCAAGGTGCACAGCGTGGGCTACAAGCTCGAGGCCGACTTCGCTGGCCATCGCCCGGTCGCACGCGACGTATATCTCACCCACAAGATCGGCACTGCCCTGCTGACTGTCGGCCAGTTCAAGCAGTTCTACACGCTGGATGATCGCAGCAGCGCCAACCACACCCCCACCATCGAGCGCAGTTTCCTGGTGCAGTCGCTGGGGACGGCTTACCGGTTGGGCATCGGTGCGCAAGGCAACCATGCAGGCATTTTCTGGAGCGGCAGCGTTTTCAGCCTGGAGAGCATCGACGTCTGGCAGGCCAAGGGGCACGTCATCGGCGGCCGCGTCGGCCACGCGCCCTGGCAGCAACCGGGCCATGTCCTGCACTTTGGTGTCTCCGGTGCCCACGAGCACCACAGCCATCCAGGTGCCGATGGCGCCCTGCCGCTGCGTGCGCAGGCTCGCACCACCGGCCACTGCGGTGACAACGGCCGTTTGCCACTGGTGGACTTCCGCAGCGGCCGCGCAGTCTCGGTGAACCGCTACAGCGTCGAAACCGCAGGCGTGTCCGGCCCCTGGTCGTGGCAGGCCGAGTACGGCGGCGCCCGCTACGACGACGGCCAGCAACGTGGCGAAGTCCAGGCCGGCTACCTGCAAGGCAGCTGGCTGCTCACCGGCGAAACCCGTCCCTATGACCCCAAAGGTGGCCGCTTCATCCAGCTGGAACCGGAGGGGGACATCGGCGCCTGGGAACTTGTCGCCCGCTACGACCGCATCAACGGCCGCCAATGGCCAGCGCAGCAGCGCGATGTCACCGCTGAAGCCTGGACCCTTGGGGTGAACTGGTACGCCTCCAGCAAGGTCCGGCTGATGCTGGACTGGACCGACAGCCGGCGCCGTGATGAACTGCGCGGGCAGACGCTGGACCATACCGGCGTGCTTGCCGGACGCGCCCAACTGCACTTCTGAGCCCGCTTGTCAGGCCCGCCCGGGCGGGCGCCGTGCACACAAGAAAATAATTTTCACGTATTCTCCACCTTTCGCCCCAATCGCCATCCATAATCCCGGGTGACCACGGCAAGAGGCAGGATTCGTGCAGGAAAATTACTTTCATTCCGAAGCAGTTCTAGTCGGCAAGGGCCTCCCCAGCGGCGGCCCGTGGACGCCTGCGTCGATCGCAGCCGCCGCACCTTCGATCCTGGAGGAGCAACTGAGCCTGCCAGCCGCGGTGCTCAGTGCCCCGGCGCTGCAGCACAACCTGCAGTGGATGCGTCGGTTCGCGCAGGCCTATGGCTGCCAGTTGGCGCCGCACGGCAAGACCACCATGAGCCCGGCCCTGTTCCGCATGCAGCTCGATGCCGGTGCCTGGGGCATCACCCTGGCCACCGCGGCACAGACCGCCGCTGCCCATGCCGAAGGCGTGCAGCGCGTGCTGCTGGCCAACCAGTTGGTCGGCAAGGGCAATTTCGAGTTGGTCGCCTCCCTGCAGCAGCGCGACCCGGGCTTCTGGTTCGCCTGCGTGGTGGACTCGGCCGCCAATGTCGCCGCGCTGGGCAGCTATTTCAGCGCGCGCGGGCAGCAGATCAAGGTGCTGCTGGAGATCGGCCTGGCCGGGGGACGTACCGGCGTACGCGATGAGGCGCAGGCGCAGGCGGTGCTGGAGGAAATTGCACGCTGGCCCGATGCCGTGGCATTGGTGGGCGTGGAAGTCTACGAAGGTGTCGCCGGCGACGAGGCCGGCGTCCGCGCCATGCTGCAGCGCAGCCTGGCACAGTGGCAGGCGATCCACGCCAATGGCGGCTTCCGCCAGTTGCCGGCCATCCTCAGCGGCGCTGGCTCGGCCTGGTTCGACGTGGTTGCCGAGGAATTCTCGGTGCTGGCCAACGATGCGGATGCACAGATCGTGCTGCGCCCGGGCTGCTATCTCAGTCACGACGTCGGTATCTACCGGCAGGCCGCCGAACGCATCCACGCCAGCAACCCGGTCGCCCGCGAAATGGGCAGCAGCCTGCAGCCAGCGCTGCGCCTCTGGGCCTATGTGCAGTCACGGCCGGAACCGGGCAAGGCGATCATCGGCCTGGGCAAGCGCGATGCCGCCTTCGATGCCGGCTTCCCGGTCCCCGCCCTGCACTATCGCCCCGGCGAGGCGGCGCCGAGCAACGCCGCCGCGCATTGGAAGGTCACCGCGATGATGGACCAGCACGCCTTCCTCGAAGTGCAGGCCGACGATGCGCTGCAGGTGGGCGACATGCTCTGTTTCGATATCTCCCATCCCTGCCTGACCTTCGACAAATGGCGCCACCTGCTGGTGGTCGATGACGCACACCGCGTCGTCGGCGCCGTTTCCACGCAGTTCTAACCGCTTCCTCCGGGCCTGTACGCATGACCGACGGTAATCTGCTGTTGATCTACGCCGCCTTGTCGATCCTCGCACTGATTGTGCTGATCGCCCGCTTTCGGCTTAACCCCTTCATCAGTGTCACCCTGGTTTCAGTGGGCCTGGCACTGTTTGCCGGCATGCCGGCACCGGAAATCCTGCCGGCCTATGAACAAGGCGTGGGCAAGACCCTGGGACATATCGCCCTGATCGTCGCGCTGGGCACCATGCTCGGCAAGATGATGGCCGAGTCCGGCGGCGCCGAGCGCATCGCGCGCACGTTGATCGCCCGCTTCGGCACGAAGAACGTGCACTGGGCGATGATGCTGATCGCCTTCTGCGTGGGCTTGCCGATCTTCTTCGAAGTCGGCTTCGTGCTGCTTATCCCGATCGTGCTCAACGTGGCCCGCCGCACTGGCGTGCCGCTGCTGCTGGTCGGCCTGCCGATGGTGGCCGGCCTGTCGGTCGTGCACGGCCTGGTGCCACCGCATCCGGCCGCGATGCTGGCGGTGAATGCCTATGGCGCCGATGTCGGCCGCACCGTGTTCTATTCGCTGCTGGTCGGCTTGCCGACGGCCGCCCTGGCGGGTCCGGTGTTCGCCAAATTCGTTGCTCCCAGGGTGCAGTTGCCCGCGCACAACCCGATGGAAGCGGCATTGCTCGATGAAGGCCATAGCCGCATTCCCGATGAGCAACTGCCCGGTTTCGGCATCACCCTGGCGACCTTGTTGCTGCCGGTCGGGTTGATGCTGCTCGGTGGCTGGGCCGACCAGATCGCAACACCCGGCTCGTCCCTCAACCACGGCCTGCGTTTCATCGGCCATTCGGTGGTGGCGCTGCTGCTGGCGACCTTGATGAGCTTCATCACCCTGGGCCTGCTACGTGGCTTCAGCCGTGAGCAGATCCTCAAGTTCACCCAGGAGTGTTTGGCCCCCACCGCTGCCATCACCTTGCTGGTGGGCGCCGGCGGTGGTCTCAACGGCATCCTCGTGCACACCGGCGTTGCGGCGGAAATCATCGGCCTGTCGCAGCGCTTTGAACTGTCGCCGCTGTTGATGGGCTGGACCATGGCCGCGCTGATGCGGATCGCCACCGGCTCGGCGACCGTGGCGATGACCACGGCCTCCGGCATCGTCGCGCCGATCGCCGCGGCGATGGGCTATGCCCACCCCGAGTTGCTGGTGCTGGCCACCGGTGCCGGCTCGGTGGTGCTGTCACATGTCAATGACGGTGGCTTCTGGCTGGTGAAGGAATACTTCAACATGACCGTCGCCCAGACCTTCAAGACCTGGACGGTGCTCGAAACCCTTATCTCCGTCGTCGCCCTGCTGCTGGTGATGGCCCTCTCCATGGTGCTTTGAACATGTCGCAGAATACGTTCGATATCGTCTATGAGCTGCGCCAGCGCCAGCATGAGTTCAGCCCGGTGGAAGCGCGCATCGCCGCGGCCATCCTTGCCGACGTGGACGCCGCTGCACAGTACGGGGTCAGCGAACTGGCCGAGCGTGCCGAGGTCAGCGCCGCCGCCATCTCGCGTTTCGCCAAGGCCCTGGGCTGCGAGCACGTGCGCGAACTGCGCGCACGCCTGGCCTCCGCCAGCGCGGTCGGCAAGCGCTTCCTGGAGCAGCAGAACGCGCCGCCGGTATCGGCGCTGTACGCGCAGATCTGCGATGACATCCAGGAAAGCCTGCGCCACAACATCGCCAACCTGAAGGAAGACGTGGTGCAGGGCCTGGCCGAGGCGTTGTGCAAGGCGCGGATGATCCACATCTTTGGCCTGGGTGGCTGCTCCACCGTCTTCGCGCAGGAACTGCAAAGCCGCCTGGTGCGCTTTGGCCGCCCGGTATCGGCCTGCAGCGACGCGCTGATGATGAAGATCATCGGCGCCACGCTGGGACCGGACGACCTGGTGCTGGTGTTGTCGGTCAGCGGCATCACCCCGGAGATCGTATCCGCCGCCGATATCGCCCGCACCTACGGTGCGCGCATCGGTGCCATCACCCAGGCCGGCACCGCCCTTGCCGAGCGCAGCGACTGGCTGCTGCCGATCCAGATCGAGGAAACGGATTTCGTGTTCAAACCTTCCGCGTCGCGCTACGCGATGATGCTGGCGATCGACGTACTCGCCACCACCACCGCACTCAGCGACGCCAACGCCAACCACGAGCACCTGCGCCGCATCAAGCTGGCACTGGACCGCCACCGTGGCGGTGATTCACGCCTGCCGCTGGGTGACTGATCCATGCATGACTTCTTGATACGCAACGCGCTGATCTTCGATGGCAGCGACCAGGCCGGCGTGCAGGGTGATGTGGCCATCCATGCCGGCCGCATCGTCGCCGTTGGCCAGCTTGGCGATGCCGCGGCGGCAAATGTGATCGACGCCCAGGGCCTGGCCCTGGCGCCGGGCTTGATCGATGTGCATACCCATGACGACCTGGAAGTGATCCGCAATCCGGACATGCGCAGCAAGTTGTCGCAGGGCGTGACCACGGTGGTGGTCGGCAACTGCGGCATCAGCGCCAGCCCGGTGCATATCCGCGACCAGGTGCCGGACCCGATGAACCTGCTCGGCGATGCCGAGGATTTCCGCTACGCGGATTTCGCCAGCTACCGCAGGGCGGTGGAGCAGGCCGGTCCGGCGGTGAACGTAGCCGCGCTGGTCGGCCACACGGCCCTGCGCCAGAACCATATGGACCGGCTCGACCGTGCCGCCAGCGCCGATGAGATCGACGCGATGCGGACACAGCTGCGTGAGAGCCTGGCCCAGGGCGCGCTGGGACTGAGCAGTGGCCTTGCCTATGCCTCGGCCTTCAGCGCGCCATCGTCGGAAGTCGACGCACTGGCCATGGAGCTGCCGCGCAACGGCTTGTACGCCACCCACCTGCGCGACGAATTCGGCGGCATCCTCGATGCGATGGAGGAGGCCTTCAGCGCCGCACGTGCACCGCAGGCCGCCGTCCGCGTCTCGCACCTGAAGTGCGCCGGCATCGACAACTGGGGACGCAGCGGCGAAGTGCTGGCCAGCCTGCACGCCGCCTCCGCCACCCAGGACGTTGCCTGCGACTGCTACCCCTATGCCGCCAGCGCCTCGACGTTGGACCTGAAGCAGGTCACCGACGCCTTCGACATCCTGATCACCTGGTCCGAGCCCGAGCCCGACCAGGGCGGCCGCCTGCTGGCGGCGATCGCCGCCGACTGGAATGTGTCGCTGCTGGACGCCGCCATCCGCCTGCAGCCTGCTGGCGCCGTCTACCACGGCATGGACGAGGCCGACGTCCGCCAGATCCTTGCCCATCCACTGACCATGATCGGTTCGGATGGCCTGCCGCGCGACCCGCGCCCGCATCCGCGGCTGTGGGGCACCTTCCCGCGCGTACTTGGCCACTATTCCCGCGATGAGCAGTTGTTCCCGCTGCATACCGCCGTGCACAAGATGACCGGCCTGCCCGCGTCGCGCTTCGCGATGGGCGCGCGCGGCTTCATCCGCGCCGGCTGGTGTGCCGACCTGGTGCTGTTCGACCCGGCACGGGTACGCGATACCGCCAGCTTCCACGATCCGATCCGTGCCGCCGAAGGCATCAGCGCGGTCTGGGTCAATGGCTGCCTGAGCTACGACGGCCGGCAGGTCGTGGCCCGCGCAGGCCGTTTTGTCTGCCCCGAGGCTGCACCAGCCGCCTGAATGCAACCGCTGTACCCAAAACAAAGGACTATCGATGAGTGACATCAAACGCTATGGCGCCGAAGGCGGCGTAGGCCAAGGCAAGCAGCACATGCCGTTCTCGCGCGCGGTCGAAGCCGACGGCTGGCTGTACGTCTCCGGGCAGGTACCGATGCGTGATGGCGAACTGGTGGCCGGCACCGTGACCGAGCAGTCGCATGTGGTCATCGGCAACGTACTGGCGATCCTGGCCGAAGCCGGCTACGGCCCCGAGCATGTCGTGCGCTGTGGCGTATGGCTGGACGATGCCCGTGACTTCTACGCCTTCAACGGCGTGTTCAAGCATTACTTCGGCGAACACCCGCCGGCCCGTGCCTGCGTCCAAAGCCGCATGGTGGTGGATTGCAAGGTGGAAGTGGACTGCGTGGCCTACAAGCGCCCGCAGCGCGACTGATCCAACCGTAGTGGGCCGCCCCGGTACCAGCGGGCCGGGGAGCGGAGGGCGCAGCCACGCCAAGGGGCGGGCGGAGAGTGGGGTGGGGGGGGGTGTGA